>JASLAI010000315.1 GCA_030147225.1 Planococcus sp. (in: firmicutes)
TTCCTGTCGGAAAACAATACAGTAAAAACTCCCAGTTTCAATAAAATCCCTCCATTCAAGATTTCTGAATATACTGTCATGTAAACCATTACATAATTAACATATAGAAATAATGGTATTAAATCAACGTATTTGCAAAGAAAAATTAGTTATTGACAGATAATTCTGAATAAACTAAGATGAAAATGTAATCGATTTCATTTTGAATTCAGAGGGTTCTGTCAGAAAGAAGGAAAGAATATGGCAAACATTCAACAAGTGGCTAAGCATGCAGGAGTTTCAGTGGCAACTGTATCTCGGGTGCTCACTGGAAAAAATAAAGTGACAGCAAAAACAAAGCAAAAGGTAGAGGAGGCGATTCAGTACTTAAACTATGAGCCAAGCATGCTGGGCCGAAACTTGCGGAATTCTGAAAGCCGCATTGTGCTGATTTTAATTCCCACAATCTCTAATCCGTTCTATTTCGAAGTCATCAAAGGAATTGAAAACATGGCACTCAGCCAGAATTACAGCATTTTACTATGCGAAACAGATTCGAAGCCTGAAAAGGAGGACATTTATTTCGACTTGGTGCGGAAGAAGATGGCAGATGGAATCATTTCAATGGACCCCGCTGTAAATGTAGAGACCTTGAAGGAGCTTTCCGAGAACTACGCCATTATCCAATGCAGCGAATATGGAGGAGGAATCGGAATTCCATACGTCACCATCGATAGCGAAGAAGCTTCTTACCGCGCTGTAAAGCATTTGATTCAAATCGGACACCGGAAAATCGCCTTGATGAATTCTGATGAGAAATTCCTTTATGCCCGTGAACGACGGATGGGATATGAGCGGGCACTCCAAGAAAACGACATTCCGCTGAATAAAGATTATATTTTTTATACACAGGAATTAGGGTTTGAACCAGGGCAGCTGACGATGAAAAAAATTCTTCATCTGGAAGATCGGCCGACCGCGGTGTTTGCTGTATCGGATTTGCTGGCTATCGGGGCACTTAAAGAAATTAATGCTGCCGGCCTGCATGTTCCAGGAGATATTGCCGTCGTGGGCTTTGATAAGATTGATTTTTCCAATATGACAAACCCGGCACTGACAACGGTTGCTCAGCCAATGTATAAGATGGGAACTGTAGCGGCGCGGATGCTGATTGAGAAAATACAAGGCAAAACGGTAGATAGTGTCGTTTTAGGGCATGAACTGATCATACGGGAATCGACAACGGGATGAGGCAGCTGAGACCAGCGCTCTATTATTAAAAAGATTGATAGTAGAGCGCTGGCCTTAGGTGTAAATGTAAACGTTTACATTAAGGAAGAGCTTTTTAAAAAAACTAAGGGGTGAATAAAGTGAAGAAATTATGGATCATTTTATTGTCTTTCGTTACAATTTTCGGTTTGGCAGCATGTGGCGGCGGCACGGAAAACGGCAGTTCAGGTGCAGCGGGAGAAGGGGGCGGAGACGAACAATTGACGATCGGCATTTCCTTACCTTCAGCAACGCATGGCTGGATGGGAGCGCTCATTGACAGTGCTGAAAAGCAGGCAATGGCGTTAAAGGAAAGTGAAGGCATTGACTACGTCATGACCAATGCGGCAGACCCGAACAAGCAGGCAAACGATGTGGATGATTTAATTGCGCAGGGCGTGGATGTCATTGTCATGCTGCCAATTGAATCGGCGGCTTTGAGTCCAGTCGGACAAAAAATAAAAGATGCGGGCATTCCACTGGTTATTGTTGACCGGGAACTTGAAAATGATGCGGCAACTATAGTAGTCAAAGGAGACAATGAAGGTATTGGCATCAATGCCGGCAAATATTTCGTTGAACAATTGAATGGAGAAGGCAAAATCGTCGAAATCACCGGCCCTCCAAGCTCAGTAACAGAACAGCGGGGTTCTGGATTTAAAGAAGCAGTTGAAGGTGAACCGGGAATGGAAATCATTGCTTCGCAAAGCGGCGATTTTTCTACGGAGAAGTCCTTGGAAGTCATGCAGAACATTTTGCAGGCAAATCCTGAAATTGACGCAGTCTTCACGCAGGATGATGGCATGGCCTTAGGTGTACTTCAAGCGATTAAAGAAGCTGGCCGTACAGACATCCAGTTTGTCACTGGTGCAGGCGGGGCAAAAGGCGTTTTTGAAGATATTCAAAACGACGGGCTTATGAAGGCTACATTCCTTTATTCGCCGACCATGGTAGAAGATGCGGTGAAAATTGCGGCAGACATTGCCCAAGGAGAAGAACCGGCTGAATCGATGGTTGTCAAAGAAGCGACGCAAGTGACAAAAGAAAATGTCGATGAGTACTACGATCCAGAATCGAAATTCTAATCGAACTGCCAGGAAATGCAATGGCGCCATTGCATTTCCTCTTTTCCTATAAGGGGGATCAAACATGACTTCACATCCTTTTGTAGCAATGAACAATATCAAAAAATCGTTTAACGGCGTGCCGGTTTTGAAGAATGTGACGCTGGAAGTGGAACAAGGGGAAATTCACGCGTTGCTTGGAGAAAATGGGGCCGGCAAATCGACGCTGATGAATATTTTAGGCGGTGTCCATCAACCTGACAGCGGAAAGATCCTCATTAACGGTGAAGAAGTTATTGTACCGAATCCGCATGTTTCACAAACGCATGGCATCAGTTTTATCCATCAGGAGCTGAATATGGTTGGGGACTTGAGGGTTTATGAAAACATGTTTCTAGGTTCAGAAATTCGCACCAAAATCGGATTTTTGAACGTGGAAGAAATGTGCCGGCAAACCCAAGAAATTTTAGCGGAACTTGGCGTTTCAATCAATCCAAAAGAATACGTCCGTAATTTAGCGACATCTTACAAGCAATTAATCGAGATTTCAAAAGCCCTGCTGCACAAGTCGCGATTGATCATCATGGACGAACCGACGACTTCACTTGCCGAACACGAAGTAAACCGACTTTTCGTACTGATGAAAAACTTGAAAAAGTCTGGAGTTTCCATCATTTATATTTCGCATAAGTTGAAGGAAATTCAAGAAATATGCGACCGTTATACCGTATTGCGGGATGGGCAGCTGGTTAAGACGGATGTTATGCAAAACGAGAATTTGGAAGTGATCACGAAGCTGATGGTCGGAAAAGCCATCTCCCAAGAGCGGTTCGTGCATGAACACGTATATGGGGATATGGCATTGGAAGTAGAGGGATTAACGAGTGCAGGTCTATTCAAGGATATCGATTTTACTGTCCGGCAAGGACAAATTGTTGGGTTTACGGGTCTTGCGGGTGATGGCAGAACGGAGCTTTTTGAAAGCCTGTTTGGATACCGTAAGAAATACACAGGCATTGTGAAGGTAAAAGGCAAGCCCGTTAAAATCAACCACCCCCGAAAAGCGTTGCAGGCAGGGCTCGGCTACGTACCGAAAGACCGGAAAGAAAATGCCATTATCAAAGATCTGAGTGTGATTCATAATATGAGTCTGTCATCGATGGGGAATTTTGAACGGATGGGGTTTATACAGGATAAAAAGGAGCAGCAGCAGTTCCATACCTATAAAGAAGCCTTGAACATTAAAGTGCACAATCCGCGCATCACCATTGATAAGTTAAGCGGCGGGAACCAGCAGAAAGTCATCATAGCCAAATGGCTGGAAGCGGAGACGGACATCCTCATTTTCGACAACCCAACTCAAGGAATCGATGTTGGCGCCAAACAGGAGATCTATCAGCAGATCTTGACGCTCGCCACGCTTGGCAAAGCGATCATTATTTTGTCTTCTGAAGCACCTGAAGTGATGAGAATTTGCCACACCATCCATGTCATGTACCACGGAGAAATCACGGCGCGCTTCACAGGCGAAGAGGCAAACGAAGAAGAGATCATGCATTATGCTACAGGAGCGAAAAGGGAGGGAGAGAAAATTGGCTAACATCGACACGAAACAATACAGTCCGGAATCCCCGAGCATGAAGAGCCGTATGTCCTGGCTATGGTCGGAATACAGTGTCATTATTGCGTTTGTCATTATTTACATCGGCGCATCGGCAATGAACCCCCGGTTTCTCGATATGAATAATCAGCTGAACATCCTGATGCAAGTGTCGATTATCGGAATCATCGCACTTGGCATGACCGTTGTTATGCTATCAGGCGGAATCGATTTATCGGTCGGCTCTGTTCTGGCACTCGCGGGTGTTATTTCAGTGC
>JASLAI010000191.1 GCA_030147225.1 Planococcus sp. (in: firmicutes)
ATGTGTCTTCAGTCAATGCTTGGGCCATCAACATTTTTTGTTTTAACTGCTCTTGCTTTTCCGTTCCAATCGCTTTAGCAGTTCTCATCACTGCCGATTCCACTGCATATAAAGCGATGGCGATATTCGCCAATGCCATCAAAACTTCCTGCTCTTCGCTGAGTTCGCTTCCATATGTTTCATATGCTACACCTGTGCAAAACAAGAAAATACGGCGTATCGCTTTCACTGCCTCTATTTCCCGGGAAATAGGTGATTCACCTATAGACACTGGGGATTTCATCTCCTCAACAGCATCTGCTGTCAGCTTAGCCAATGGCAGTTTTCCTTTTGCGGCCTGTTTCAATAGATTTCCTGAAATCAACAGGCGATTCACTTCATTGGTCCCTTCAAAAATACGATTGATGCGAGAATCTCGATACATTTGTTCTACTTTGTATTCTTTAATATAGCCATAGCCTCCGTGCAGCTGCAATGCTTCATCAGCTACAAAGTCGAGTGTTTCCGAACCATAGACTTTGCAGACCGCACATTCAACCGCATATTCCATCAGCTGTTTGGCAATTATGTCGTAGTCTTCTGATGCATAAATAACTCCAACTGCATCCTCTAGGTAGCCGGCAGTTCGGTATTGAAGAGATTCAGAAGCATATATACGCAATGCCATATCAGCCAGCTTTTCCTGGGTAGCCGCAAAGTCAGCAATCGCTTTTCCGAATTGGCGCCGCTCGCTCGTATATTTCAATGCCAGCTCCAATCCGTACTTTGCCGCTCCCATACAAGCAGACCCCAGATTAAAACGTCCAAGATTCAGCACATTCAATGCAATGACATGTCCCTTTCCGATTTCCCCCAACAGATTTTCTACCGGTACTTCGCAGTCCTCGAAGATAACCATGCGGGTAGAAGAGCCTTTGATCCCCATCTTTTGTTCTTCAGATCCAAGGGACAGGCCGGGATGGTCCTTTTCCACGATGAATGCAGTAAAATCGGAGCCATTCACTTTTGCGTAAACAATGAACGTATCCGAGAAAGCCGCATTGGTGATAAACATCTTTGTTCCATTCAATATGTAATGCGTTCCAGCTGCATTAAGCTTTGCAGTGGTTTTAGCTGATAAAGCATCTGATCCTGCTCCAGGTTCAGTAAGGCAATAGGCACCGATAAATTCGCCGGTAGCCAGTTTCGGCAAATATTTCTCTTTTTGCTGTTGTGTTCCAAAGTAAGTAATGGGTAAAGTTGCGATGCATGTATGGTTGGAATGCGCCACACCATAGCCTCCAGCCGATCCCAATGACTCTCCAACGAGCCCTTTGCTGATTTTATCTAAGCCGAGTCCCCCATATGCTTCAGGAATGCTATGACCAAGCAGGCCGAGTTCCCCTGCTTTTTCAAACAACTCTCTGACCAGTCCAAAATCTTGGTTCTCGATTTTTTCGTTATTTGGCCGCACTTCCTTCTCAAGGAAGCGCTTGGCAGTCTTAGCGATTAATTGGTGCTCATCTGTGAAATCTTCCGGTGTAAAAAAGAATTCAGACGGCTGGTAAAGAAAAGCCGCCCCTTTATACCCTGAAATTTTAGTTTTCATGATGGCTTACCTCCCCAATCAAATATTTTTCCAACTGCTTACGGTGGAATTCAGGCAAAGCCTCGCTTTTTTGGGTTTCAAAATTGAAATGAACAGCACTCGCCTGGCCTTTCGCAATCAGCTCGCCACTTTCAGCATCTTTAATTTCGTGCGCTACTTGAAAACTAGAATTGCCAATTTTACTGACTCCTGTTTGAACGGTCAATTTCTGATTGTAATAGCCTTGATTAACGAAATCACAGGAAGCGGAAGCAAGAATAATTTTCCAATTATTGATGTCTCGGCCAAAACCCAGCTCAGCAAAAAACTCAACTCGTGCTTCTTCTAAGTAAATGAAGTAACTGATATTACTGATATGACCTAATGCATCTGTTTCACTGAAGCGAACTTTCACTGGAATTTCATGTGCCATGCCTGTTCCTCCTTTATAAATCAAGCAATACCGTTAAGAACCAAGTCACTGTATATATCAGCCAGGTGTTCTGCTGAAATTTCTCCTGACGGATTAAACCATTGATAGCTCCAGTTGGTGATACCCAAAATGGCAAAGGCGACTATTTCAGGTTCGATATCCTGTCGAAACTCCTGTTTAACAACACCTTCACGCAGGATACTCTCTAGATTTTTCCGGAACTGCTCACGCTTCCTTTTTACTTCCACTGCATTCTCTTCGCAAAGATGCCGCATTTCCCTGAAGAAGACTTTGCCGCTGGGACCATGATTTACAATATCTGTGATTAATAGAGCAATAAGTTGCGTCAGCTTTTCGCGATTCCCGAGCTGTGTTTGCTGAATTTTTCTTTGATGTTCCAGCAGATCATCGATATAGCTCAAATGAATATCCATCAGCAATTGCTCTTTGCTTGAGAAATAATAGTAGAAAGTGCCTTTTGTGACACCTAATGCCTCGACAATATCCTGTATAGAGGTTTCACTGAAACCTTTCCCTTCAAAAAGAAGAATACTTTGCTGTTTAATTTCTTTTTTCATGATTATTTCCCGCCATTCGTTTTCCGTTAGTTTACAGAACGTGCATGCCGCCATCGACGACAACGACATCTCCGGTTATATAATCAGAAGCTTTTGAAGCCAAGAACAAGGCAGTTCCTTTCAAGTCCTCTTCTGACCCAAAGCGGTTCAGAGGTGTTTGAGCAAGGAGGCCTTCTTTTCCTTTTTCCATTATTACTTTCGACATCTTAGTTGGGAAAAATCCTGGGGCGATGGCATTCACATTAATATTGTGCTGTCCCCATTTTGCAGCCAAATCTTTTGTGAAGGTGATGACCGCTCCTTTGCTCGTGTTGTAGCCAATGGTATCCATCAATGTTGGATCGATCCCCCCTAATCCGGCAACCGAGGAAATATTGATGATTTTTCCGCTCTTTTGTTCGATCATGACCTTTCCTGCTTCACGGCTCATAAGGAAAGTACCTGTGACATTTACATCCATTACCTTTTTCCAGGCATCCAGCGGCATATCAGCCACCGGTGCTCCCCATGTAGCCCCTGAATTATTAACCAGAATGTCGATAGATCCAAACTTATCAAGCGTTTGTTGAACCACATTCTTTACATCTTCTTCATTGGTGACATCGCAGGCCAATGCCATCGTATGTATTCCCATTTTATTAAGCTTATCTGCTGTTTCCTGACAAGCCTCTACTTTCCGTGAGCACAATACAAGGTTCGCCCCTGCTTCAGCAAAAGCCTCCGCCATCATGGCTCCAAGTCCGCGACCTCCCCCTGTAACAATCGCTGTTTTGCCATTTAATTTAAATAAATCCAGTACATTCATTTCCATCCTCCTCACTTATTT
>JASLAI010000361.1 GCA_030147225.1 Planococcus sp. (in: firmicutes)
GAACCGGTCCATAAAAATAGTGATTGGCCAAAGCCAATCACTTTTCTTTTAAAATCGATAAGTTTATGATTTTACGCCCACTTGAATGCGCTTTTCAAATGCGGTCTGCAGTTTCTGCGTCAACTCTCCAGGTACACCCTGGCCGATTTTGTGGTCGCCAATTGTAATAATCGGCATCACTTCTGAAGTCGTAGACGACATGAAGAACTCGTCCATTTCCAGTGCCTGGTTTTTTGTGAAAGCTGCTTCTTCCACTGGAATGTCCAGCTCTTTGCATAACTCGAGGATGACTCTGCGTGTAATGCCGTTCAAAATCAGGTTATTGGCAGGATGAGTATAAAGAGTGCCGTTTTTAAAACCATACATATTTGATGAACAGCCTTCTGTTACAGTTTCGCCGCGGTGCAGAATGGCTTCGAAAAACCCTTCCTCGGTAGCTTCCTGTTTAGCTAAAACATTCCCAAGCAGATTCAAGCTCTTGATGTCACAGCGCAGCCAACGGATATCCTCGATAAATTTAGCCGCTACGCCCGACTTCATGTTGGCCACTGGACGTGCGACCGATTTGGTATTGCCCGTAATAACAGGATTCGCCTGTGCAGGGAACTGATGCTGCCGTTCTGCAGCACCGCGAGTGATCTGTACATACACTTGGCCGTTGTCGATATTGTTTAATTCAACAAAATCATACATCATCTTATGAAATACGTCTTTCGTATAAGGAATCACAATTTTGATCTTGTCCGCACTTTCATAGAAACGGTCGATATGCTCTTTTGCAGTAAACAAATTCCCCTCATATACGCGGATCACTTCATAAATGCCGTCTCCAAATTGATAGCCGCGATCTTCCTTCGAAATCACTAAATCTTCTTCACGAATAAATTCACCATTATGCAATATCAAATCCATATCCATACCCTCTTTCCTCATTTTTTACAAGCCAATTGATAAATCGCTTCTGCATAAATCGCAGTCGCTTTAACTAAATTGTCGATGTCGACAAATTCATCCGCTTGATGGGCAACATCCGGTTCACCTGGAAACAGCATACCGAAAGCTACTCCTTTATCCAATACCCGCGCATAAGTGCCTCCACCAATGGCGATAAGATTTGCTGTGTTGCCGGTCTGCTTTTCGTATGCGCTTTGCAGCGTCTTGATAAATGGATCGTTTTCATCCACATAATGAGGAGGGGAATTGGACGCAATGTCCAGTACGAAATCCTTCAATTGATAGGCAGCCATCTTTTCCTCGAATGGGTAACTGACGGAATAGCGCATGCTGACATTAATCATGGCGGTTTTATTTATCTCAAAACGGATAACTCCGGCATTGAATGTCGTTTCTCCCGATTGCTCATCCGTAAAATCAAGTCCGAGCTTCCGTCCCCTCGAATCCTGGTAAAATGTATCAGCGACAAATGCCGCAAACTTCTGTCCATCGCCTTTCAAGCGATCTTTCAAAAATAGTGCCAGAAGAATTCCAGCATTGATGCCGTTTTCTGGCTCCATGGCGTGTGCCGATTTCCCATGGATGGTCAATTCGGTTGAACCATTATGCTGTTCGACTACGCCTGTTACTTGGTGTTCTACACAAAACGCTCTAAACTGTCTTTGCCATTCTTCTAATTGGCCATTCAAAATTGCCGTCGCTTTGTCAGGCACCATATTGGTCCGGTACCCTGAAATAAATGACTCAAGAATGTCATCCTGATGAATCGAAAAAGTTGAAAAAACCAAGTCGGCAATGCCTTTTTCCGCATTGATAATGGGAAAATCGGCATCTGGCGCAAAAGCTGCATCCGGCATTTCTTCTGTTTGGAAATAGCGTTCTACACAACGGAAGCCGCTTTCTTCATCAGTACCGATAATTAGTCGAATCCGCTTTGTAAATTCGACACCCGCATCCTTTAGCATATTCAAAGCAGTCCATGCAGCAATGGTCGGTCCTTTATCATCGATGGCTCCACGGCCATACAACCGGCCTTCGTGGATTTCTCCACCAAATGGATCTTTCGTCCATCCTTCGCCGACTGGCACAACATCGACATGCCCTAAAATTCCAAGCAACTCTTTGCCTTGGCCGATTTCAAGATGCCCTGCAACATCGGCGACATTTTTAACTGAAAACCCTTGTTCTTTTCCTTTTTCCAAAAACCAATCCAATGCCTGTTTAACTTCTTTCCCAAAAGGAGCCGTTGGCGTTGTTTCGTCACTTAATATGCTGGGAATCGCCACTAATTCCTGTAATTCACTCAGCATGTTCTTTTTGCGTTTTGTTGCTTCCTGCAGCCAATCCATGGTTCACACTCCTTTTTGTTATGGCTATTGTACACCTTTTTTCAATAAATTAAAGAACAAGCCTTCAATTTGCACAATAAATTCTGATTTCAATTGTTATTTTAAAGTAAAATTAAAGGAAAATCCTAGAATTCGAGATGTTTTTCCGCTATAATCAAATTGTCAGACTAGTTAAATTGACACATATTTTAGGAAAAGGGGCTGTCTTTGGCATCTATCATAATCCTGCTGTATAAACCTCAGCACATCGTCCGCTAGTCTTTGCCAATGGGAAAAAAGATGAAGGAGTGGTTCTTTTAACATGAAACCTACAACTGATCGCATGCTCATTCGAATTAAAGATATGTATAAGTACATTCTCGAAAACGGGACTGTTACGACGCAAGATCTTGTCGATGAATTCGGCATCACTCCTCGCACCATTCAAAGAGATTTGAATGTGTTAGCCTTTAACGACTTGGTGATAAGCCCAACTCGAGGCAAATGGACAACGACGCAACGAAAAGTGAAAATGACATCCTAAACAGATTTCCTAAACAAAGAAAATGACCGCAGCTATGCGGTCATTTTCTTTGTTTTAGACTATCTACTTCCTGTTCCGTCAAATGGCGGTATTCTCCGAGACCTAGCTTCGGATCTAGGCTCAACGGCCCCATTGATAAACGCTTCAAGTACACTACATGTTTGCCGACACTCTCGAACATCCGTTTGACTTGGTGAAACTTGCCTTCTGTGATGGTCAATTCGATTTTGGAGAAAGCGCCGCTTTCCAGTATATTCAGACTGGCCGGCTTCGTTACATAACCATCATCCAGCTCAACGCCTTTTTCAAACGCTTCCTTATCTTCTTCAGTTACTTTTCCTTCTATCGTCGCATAATAAGTTTTGTCCACATGCTTTTTAGGAGACAATAATTCATGCGCCAATTTGCCGTCGTTGGTCAGCAGCAGGAACCCTTCAGTATCCTTATCCAAGCGTCCAACCGGAAACGGCTCAAAATGCCGCTCCTCTTCAGCAAGCAGATCAATCACTGTCTGATCATATTTATCTTCTGTTGCCGAGATAACGCCCTGTGGTTTATTCATTAGCAGATAGATGAATTCGCTATAGACAACGGCCTCTCCACCCACCATGACTAAATCAGCATGTTCATCGACATGCACTTTCGGATCTCGAACAATTTCACCGTTCACTTCCACAGCTTTTGTTTTCAACAGAATCTTAACTTCTTTCCTGGAGCCAATGCCCATGTTGGAAAGGAATTTATCTATGCGCATACAGTCACTCCTAAAAACCGAATTTGCGGGAAATTCTTGTTATTTTCGAACCTAGCAATTTCTGCGCCAACCCGGTCTTCAAGCCAAGATATCCATAAACGATTGCCCCGGCCCCACCGATTAAAATGATGCGCAGCATTGACTGGAATTTACTGTCCATGCCAATAAACAGATCCAATCCTGACATTGACAAGTAAACCGCTCCAGCCATGATGACGTTTAAAATAACAATCAAAATGACACGTCTACCCACCATCTGTGAATGATAATTCATGGTTTTGACAATGACCAGCATATTCATGCCTATGGCTACCAAGTAGCCAATAATCGTCGCTGCAATCGCTCCATCCGTTTCAAAACGTTCAATAAGCGGCGTGTTCAAAACCCATTTTAATAACAACCCGATAGACAAATTGATAATGATCCACTTTTGCTTATTGATGCCCTGTAGAATCGAAGCCGTAACCGGGAATGCAGAGAAGAGAATGGCAACGGGCAAGTAATGCGCCAGAATTTCAGAGCCCACTTCACTCACTTCATAAAACACATGGTAAAGTTCATCAGAGAGCATTGTCATGCCGATGACGGCAGGCAATGTCAAGAACAACAGAACCTGTATCGATTGATCCAATGTCCGTGACACTTGAAGTGTTTCATTCCGTGTAAAATGCTTGGTAATCAAAGGAATCAATGCCATTGAAAAACCTGTGGCCAACATAACTGGAATCATGACCAATTTATGCGCCGTCAAGTTCAGGATGCCAAGCAAGTCGATTTCTGAGAAATTGCCGCCAGAACTCATCGCGCGATTGAAGGTCATCAAGTCGACAAATTGGAATAACGGATTGGCAATCCCAAGGAAAATGACGGGAACTGCATAAATGACAATTTCCTTATACATATCGCGCAGTTTAACGTCATAGGATTCAACTGAATTCGCAAGCAGCTGATTGTATTCCGGTTTTTTCTTTTTCCAGAAATAAGCCAAAGTGACAA
>JASLAI010000086.1 GCA_030147225.1 Planococcus sp. (in: firmicutes)
CATCATCGGAGAAGATGGACACCCGATTGAAGGAGAAATCGCATTCGGGGTCTCCATTGAAACGGAAGAACAAACGGAGACAGCACCGGCTGCAACTGAAAAAGCTGAAGAGTCGGAAGAACAAGTCAGTGTGCCTGCAGAGGAAGCGGCAGAAGCCCAAACTGGAAACGAGAATAATTTGCTTGTGATGGTTTTATTGGTTTTTGCGGCTGTGCTGGTCATCTATGGAATCTATAGATTGCTCACGAAGAAAAAATGACATTTTTCACAGCCATTGCTGATGTCTTGTTGTATATCGCCTTTTCTTATCTTGCAGGCTTCGTCGTCCTTCAATTTGTACCGGAAAACCGAAAACCGCCGGTCGCTGCATCAAAGTTTCTGTTGCTGCTTAGTACTGTGGGGATCGTTTTCTTATCGTTCGTGCCAGTCTATGAATTGGTGGTTTTTCTACAAAGCAGTCAAGGCTGGGGAGAGGCATTCGTAAATGCCATCACCGGGTTTCGTGTCGGACAAGGATGGCTGATTACATTGCTGCTCAGCATCATCCTGGCAATCGCCATCTATTTCGGCGGCAGCCGTTATATTCAAGGATTGTATTTGCTGCTGCTGATATTGACAGTCGGTTTCTACAGTCATATTTCGACGCTTGACCTGTGGACTGGGTTTGCCCTTCATTCTATCCATTTCCTCTTCATGTCAATATGGACTGGAGTCCTGCTGCATGTAGCTTGGTGTGCAAAAGATGGGGCAAATTGGCGCCGATTTTTAGCGTGGTTTACGCCATTTGCTTTTTTCAGTGTAGCCATGGTTATGGCCAGTGGACTTATTATGATGTTCTACTTCGTAGCTCCAGTGGATTATCCGAATTCCTGGGCTTTGCCTTATGGCCAGCTGCTGCTGCTGAAGCATATTAGCATCATTCCGGTTCTGCTGGCGGCGCTGATCAATGGCTTTCTTAACAAAAAGCGGGAATTTCAGCAGGCCTGGCTAAAAGTTGAAAGTCTCCTACTGCTCATCGTCTTCGTTTTTACAGCTTTTATGAGCAAGCAGGCACCTCCTCATGATGTCAATGACACACTGCGGATTGAAGGCGGCGGTTGGTTCGTTGAAAACTTGGTGGGCCCCTTATACATTCCGCTCTCTGCAGGGCTGGAATGGACGCTGAACGGTTCACTTCTGATGGGAGTGAGCTTGCTCTTGTTGGCGATGATGCTTTTAAGCTTTTTCCGTCAGCTGAATGCCTGGCTATCTCTGTTGTTCAGTATTGGATTCATCATTTGTTTTTATGCAGGATTAATGCTGAATATTTCATTTTAATTAACTGCCAGCCAATCTTTCGAGATTGGTTTTTCTGTTGAAAGGAGTAGGCGAATGGAGCGTGCAAAAGGAATTTCAATGATATTGATTGGAGCGATATTATGGGGAGCCACAGGTCCCTTAATGGAATGGACAATGGAGATCTATGGAATTTCAGTGCCATTTCTTTTAACAATAAGATTGACGGTGGCAGGCCTGTTATTGCTTCTTTTTCTAAAGCTGAAAAGGGTCCAAATCACAGCAATCTTTCGTACTAAGTATTGGGTCAGGCCATTACTGATTTTCTCGATCTTAGGAATGCTTGGTGTTCAATATAGCTTTGTCGCAGCTATTGAAGCAAGCAATGCAGTAGTGGCGACTTTGATGCAGTTTCTGGCTCCTGTCTATATCATTCTTTTTGTCTCCATTACTCATAAAAAAATGCCGCCAAGCTACCAGGTCATCGGAATGGCGGGAACTTTAGCTGGACTTTTTCTGCTGCTGACCAATGGCAGACCCGATCAGTTAATCATCAGTGGCGAAGCGTTTTTCTGGGGAGTTTTGGTAGGTCTTGCTTTTACCTTCTATACATTATATCCAGCACGGCTGATGCGGGAATGGGGAGTGCTGGTTGTAGTGGGCTGGTCCATGCTGTTTGGCGGGATTTTCTTAGGGTTGGTAAACCCGATCTTCTTGTCAGATGAATGGTCGATTTTAGCCGAACCGCCAGTTATCGGGGCCATACTTGCGATTATCATCATTGGCACAGCCGCTTTCGTGCTATTTCTCAGCAGTATGCGCTATATTACTGCTGTTGAAACCAGTATTCTTTCTTCTCTCGAACCTTTAACGGCAATGATTATTTCCATGTTCTGGTTTGGTCAGGTGCTGTCGCCCATACAATTACTCGGAGCGCTTGCCATGCTGGTATTTGTCACTTGGCTATCGCTTTCCGGCAACCCGAAAAAGAAGGCGCAGACTGATTAGTTCCGAATTTTTGTTTGTGCCAGTGCCCAAAGCGGTTGATGAGAGCAGAATTTTCAATTCTGTGCATATAGTTTGAACGAAATGATGCCGCTGCAAGAGGCATCTTTTTTTTGTCTTAAAATAGAAATTCCTATTCGATATCTGAAAATTATGGCATACTGTTCTATACAAAGGTTCGAGCTTCGAAACGTTTAGGAGGCATTTTCATGAAAACAGTATTTTCCTATGCCAAACCATATAAATTTTACATCGTTATTGCCTTGATTTTGATGCTTCTTGAATTGACAGTTGAATTGATGCAGCCGCTGGTCATTGCAAGCATTATTGACCAAGGGATTGTCGCCGGGGATCGAGACGTCATTATCCAACTGGGAATTGTGCTCATGGCCTTATCGGTCATCGCCTTTATTTCAGGCATTGTTAATTCGTATTTCGCCTCACATGCTTCGCAAAGCTTTTCGTTCGATCTTCGTCAGGCTGTGTATGGACGGATCCAGTCATTCTCGCTGGCCATGTTCAATAAAGTCCCGGCTTCTGGCTTGATCACGCGATTGACCAGTGACGTCACCTTGGTTCAACAGGTTCTCTATATGGGGTTGCGGATTATGCTGCGTGCTCCTTTGCTTGTAGTGGGAAGTATGGTCATGGCGTTTGTAGTGAATCCGAAACTGGCTTTCTATTTAGTGATTGTTTTTCCGATTTTGCTCATTTTTCTGTACATTATGGTCAAAAAAGGTGTTAGTTATTTTGGGTTTGTCCAAAAACGGTTGGATCGTGTCAATCGGATTGTTCAGGAGAATCTGCAGGCAGTCCGTCTTATTAAAGCCTATCTGCGTGGAAAATATGAAACCAATCGCTTTTCTGAAGTGGCAGGGTCTTTAAAAGTTGATACGGTAAAAGCATTCAGGATTATGGAAATTATTTTGCCGGTTC
>JASLAI010000092.1 GCA_030147225.1 Planococcus sp. (in: firmicutes)
GAACGCGGCGAAGAACTGTTTGCCAATCCACGTAATGCAGCGGCTGGTTCACTGCGCCAGTTGGATCCGAAAATCGCAGCGAGCCGCAATCTGGATGTCTTCATTTATGGAATTGGTGGAGACGGAGAGACCTATGGCTTAACTGAGCACGATGCGTCGCTGAGCTACCTGGCAGAGCTTGGGTTTAAAACGAATCAGGAGCGTCAGGTATGTTCGAGTGTTGAAGAAGTATTGGCCTATATCGAAAAATGGACAGAAAACCGAAACAAGCTATCTTATGAAATTGACGGCATCGTCATCAAAGTCAATCGCTTTCTTCACCAGCAGGACCTGGGTTTTACGGCGAAAAGTCCGAAATGGGCAACGGCTTATAAATTCCCTGCTGAAGAAGTCATGACCATAGTGCGTGATATTGAATTGAGTGTCGGCAGAACAGGTGCTGTGACGCCTACCGCTATACTGGATCCAGTGTCCGTCGCCGGGACAACCGTCCAACGGGCTTCTTTGCACAATGAAGATTTAATCAGGGAAAAAGATATCCGCATTGGAGATAAAGTCATTATCCGAAAAGCGGGAGACATCATTCCGGAAGTGGTTTCTGCCATGATTGAACAGCGGACAGGGGAAGAACTGCCTTTTGAGATGCCGACAAATTGCCCGGCTTGCGACAGTGAGCTTGTCCGGATTGAAGGAGAAGTCGCTTTGCGATGTGTCAATCCGCAATGCCCTGCACAAATTACGGAAGGCTTGATCCATTTCGTTTCCCGCAATGCCATGAACATTGAAGGACTCGGCGAAAAAGTGATTGAGCAGTTATACCGGGAAGGACTGATCAAGGATATTTCCGATATTTATAAGCTGACAAAAGAACAGTTGCTGGAGTTGGAACGCATGGGTGACAAGTCAGCTTCTAATCTGATTGCAGCGATCGATGCTTCTAGAAGCAATTCAATGGAAAAATTGCTGTTCGGCCTGGGTATCCGCCATGTGGGTGAAAGAGGCGCAAGAATTTTGTCCGAACATTTTGGGTCAATGGACCGGTTGATGGAAGCTTCGAAGGAAGAGCTGGTTGAAATCCACGAAATAGGCGAAAAAATGGCTGATTCGGTTGTCACCTATTTTGATAATGAAGAAGTTCGGGCATTAATGGAACGTTTGCACGAAACGAGCGTCAATTTAACATACACCGGCACACGTATCCGAGTAGAGGCAGGAGCCAATGCGTTCGCGGGCAAAAAAATTGTCCTGACGGGCAAGCTGGAGCAAATGACTCGGCAGGAAGCCAGTGCGCAGATCGAAGCGCTTGGCGGCAAATTGTCTGGAAGTGTCAGCAAAAAAACTGATTTGCTGATTGCCGGTGAAGAAGCGGGTTCCAAACTGGACAAGGCACTCGAGTTGAAGATAGACATCTGGGACGAAGAACGTCTCGTTGAGGAATTGAACAAATAAGGGGATTTTAACATGAAACGCATATGGTGGATTCCAATCAGCTTGCTGCTGTTAACGGGATGTGTGCCTTCCGGGACCGAAGAGGAAGCGGAAGTGATAAATGAGAAAGAAGAAGTAGAGACGGCAATCATTCCGAGCATGCAGTTGGATGATCAATTTTACCGGACGCTTCTGCCATATAAAGAAAGCGCCACAAGAGGGAAAATCGTCAATCGTTTAAATTCCCGTTACGATATTACAGAAACAGAAAATGGGCTATTGCGCTTGTCCCAGAAACAGTTTTCGCCTGATGATTATTATTTTCAGGAAGGCCAAATGATTAGCGATGAAGACGTTACTTCATGGCTCCAGCGGACCAGCAAAGATAATCCAGCGGGGTTGAATCCTGCCGATGACCGTTCAGAAGAGCAGAAAAAAGCGGGTGAACGTCCCGCCGCTGAAATACTGGCACACGTCATTGAACAGAATTATTTGGTGAAGACCAATGAGGATACGATACGGCTTGGCGGCATCTCAGTTGGCTTGGCGTTAAATTCGGTGTATTACAGTTCTGATGATGGAATTTCCTATGAGGAAGAAATTCCTCAAGAGCAGATTGAAAAAGAAGGCAAGCGCATGGCTGATGAAATCGTCAAACGCCTGCGTGAAAAAGAAGGCTTGGCTGATGTGCCGATTGTAGTGGGGCTTTTCAAGCAAAACTCCCGCAACGCCATGGTGCCAGGCGCTTACTTTTCATCTGGAGCCGCTCCAGGCGGTCAGCAAGCTGTGGCCAGCTGGAATCCTGTAAACGAAGCTTATGTACTGTTTCCGACTTCAGGAGCTGATGAACGCTACCGAGACATTGATACAGCGTTCCGCAATTTCAAACAGGATGTCGAAATCTACTTTTCCAATTTCACCAGTGTCATTGGCACCGGCTTTTATCAAGAAAATCAATTAAAAGAATTAAAGATTGAAATTCCTATCCAATTTTACGGTGCAGCCGAAGTGATCGGCTTTACACAATATACAACAGGTTTGGTGATGGAGCATTTTCCTGAGAATGTACTGGTGGAGGTCAGTGTAACTTCAACCAATGGTCCTGAAGCATTAGTTCTTAGAAAAGCGGGAGAAACTGAGCCGTTTGTTCACATTTATGAATAATTTGCAGGAAAACGGGGATGGCCATGCGGCTGTCCCTATTCATTTTTTTAGAAAAATGTTATGATATAGCGTATGTTTACTGAATCCGGAGGTGTAGAAAAATGGCGAAAATGACTAAAGAAGAAGTAATTGAAGTCGCTCATTTGGCGAGATTGGCAATTACTGACGAAGAAGCGGAGCATTTTGCAGATCAATTGGAAGCAATCACAAATGCTATGGAATTGCTGAACGAATTGGATACAGAAAATGTTGAACCGACTACTCATGTGCTGCAGATGGTCAATGTATTGCGTGAAGACAAATCCATTCCTGGATTAGACCGCGAATTAATGTTGAAAAACGTAAAAGAACATGAAGGCGGACAAGTGAAAGTCCCAACTATCTTAGAATAACCGGAAGGAGGAACCATAGATGTCATTGGTAGAAAAAACAGCTGCACAATTGCAGGAAATGATACATACAAAAGAGACGACGATTGCTGACTTGACCCAAAAAGCGTTTGAACGCATCGAAGCCCTTGAGCCTAAAGTGGATGCATTTCTTGCATTGAACAAAGAACGTGCCACACAGCAAGCCCAAGAAATGGATAAAGTGCCATTTGCTGACCGTGGACCATTATTTGGTTTGCCAATCGGAGTAAAAGACAATATCGTAACAGAGGGCTTGGAAACAACAGCTTCCAGCCGCATTCTTGAAGGCTTTAACCCGATCTACAATGCTACTGTAGTAGAAAAGTTAAAAGAAGCTGGAATGGTGACTGTCGGAAAGTTAAACATGGACGAATTTGCTATGGGTTCTTCCAACGAAAACTCATACTACAAGAAAACGAAAAACCCTTGGAACCTTGAAGCCGTACCGGGTGGCTCTTCAGGCGGATCTGCTGCTGCAGTAGCCGCAGGAGAAGTGCCGTTTACCTTAGGTTCAGATACAGGCGGATCAATCCGTCAGCCTGCTTCTTTTTGTGGTGTGGTTGGCATGAAGCCGACTTACGGACGGGTTTCCCGTTTTGGCTTGATCGCTTACGCTTCTTCATTGGATCAAATTGGTCCGATTACAAGAACCGTTAAAGACAATGCTTTATTGTTGAATGCCATTTCCGGGCATGATGACAAAGACTCAACTTCTGCCAATGTAGAAGTTCCGGATTTCACTGCAGCTTTGACAGGCGATATTACCGGTTTGCGCATCGGTGTGCCGAAAGAGTATTTTGGTGAAGGTGTCGGCGAAGCGGCAAAACAAGCTGCTCTTGACGCATTGAAAGTATTGGAAGAAAGAGGCGCCATTTGTGAAGAAATTTCACTTCCTCATTCAAAATACGCGTTAGCAACTTATTACTTACTGGCTTCTTCTGAAGCTTCTTCTAACCTTTCCCGTTTTGACGGCATTCGCTACGGTTACCGCACCGAGAAAGCTGGAAACCTTCTGGAGTTTTATATGAATACACGTTCTGAAGGCTTCGGTGATGAAGTCAAGCGCCGCATCATGCTTGGTACATACGCATTGAGCTCTGGGTATTACGATGCTTACTACAAAAAAGCCCAAAAAGTTCGTACCTTGATCAAGAAAGACTTTGATGATGCTTTTGAAAAATACGATGTCATCGTCGGCCCAACAACGCCGACACCGGCATTTAAAATTGGCGAAATCATTGATGATCCTTTAACAATGTATGCCAATGATATTTTAACGATTCCAGTAAACCTCGCTGGTGTACCGGCAATTTCGGTTCCTTGCGGATTCGATAACGGCTTGCCGCTGGGCTTGCAGATTATCGGGAAATACTTCGATGAAGAAACAGTATACCGAGTTGCAGACGTTTTTGAACAAGCAACCGAT
Organism: Planococcus sp. (in: firmicutes); assembly: GCA_030147225.1. GTDB lineage: Bacteria > Bacillota > Bacilli > Bacillales_A > Planococcaceae > Planococcus. Next base: position 4,429 of record JASLAI010000092.1, read on the forward strand.
TTCCATAAAAAAACTCCTCAAACATGGGAGGGAGCAGCACAATGAATTTTGAAACAATCATTGGACTTGAAGTCCACGTTGAATTAAAAACAGATTCGAAAATGTTTTCTCCAGCACCTGCTCATTTTGGAGCTGAACCGAACACTAATACGAATGTCATCGACCTTGGCTATCCGGGCGTTTTGCCGGTAGTCAACAAACGGGCTGTGGATTGGGCAATGAAAGCGGCTCTTGCTTTGAACTGCGAGATTACCCGTCACACCAAGTTCGACCGTAAAAACTATTTCTATCCGGACAATCCGAAAGCCTATCAAATTTCACAATTTGATCAGCCGATCGGCGAACATGGCTGGATTGAAATTGAAGTAAAAGGTGAGAAAAAGCGCATCGGCATTACGCGTCTTCACATGGAAGAAGACGCTGGGAAATTGACGCATACCGGCAATGGCCATTCATTGGTCGACTTTAACCGCCAGGGAACACCGTTGATCGAAATCGTATCCGAGCCGGATATCCGCACAGCTGATGAAGCTTACGCCTACTTGGAAAAAATCAAAGCGATCATCCAGTATACAGGGGTTTCAGATGTGCGAATGGAAGAAGGTTCATTGCGCTGCGACGCCAATATCTCTCTTCGTCCATTCGGGCAGGATGAATTCGGTACGAAAACAGAACTGAAGAACTTGAATTCGTTCAACTTTGTCCGTAAAGGAATCGAACATGAACAAGTTCGTCAGGAACAAGTATTGCTTGCAGGTGGAATCATCGAGCAGGAAACACGCCGCTATGACGAATCGACAGGTAAGACACTGTTAATGCGTATCAAAGAAGGATCTGATGATTACCG
>JASLAI010000099.1 GCA_030147225.1 Planococcus sp. (in: firmicutes)
AAAGAATGAAAGGGTGGCAGTAAATGGGAGCAGAAAGATATCACAATGAATTTCATTATGGAGAGGACATGCATGGATTTAAAAGAGGGACTGCCGTTTCAGAATGATGATATGATCGAGCAGCACCCTTTTTTGAACAAAATCTATCCATATGCCCTCAATACCATCCATCTCGTGACTTATTGCGAGAACAATACGGTTTCATTGCTGTCCGGTAGTCTAGAAATCGGAACTGTTGAAAGTGTTACTGGATATGCAGATGAAATTGGAGGCATTTCATGTGGATTAGACCATCAAGGGAATTTGAAATCATATGCCTACGATTTAAATACATTGGAAAAAATTGATAAGCATCCGCAAACTCGCTTCGTTTTTGCAGGGAGCAAAATCCCGCATTTCGATCGACTCAAGTCTTTTGCAATCAATTTACATATCCAAAATAAAATCAATGATGTAGTCTCCTGGAAATTCGCCTTAAATTCGAAGGGGCAGGCCATTTTAATTACTTCTCTGACAGAAAAGGAAAATCTACTTTAAAGATTTTAAGTTAAATGCGAAGACTTTCAAAATACTGTCTTCTTAATTAAAAATCCATTAGTTGGAAAGCCAGGAAAAGGTCAATGTTCCTGGCTTTCTGCATAAGCTATTTCAAAAGCTGTAAAGAATCCATTAACGATTTTTTTGATCTTCTCAGCGGACTATCAGCCAAACGATATTAGCAGTGAAAAGACGGTTGGGCAATCCAAAAGCTTGATTCAGGAAATTGGGAAAAGGGGGATCATCATCACCATGTTGCAGAATCTAAAAATAGCAGTAGTGGGGCTGGGGTATGTCGGATTGCCCGTAGCGGTAGCTTTCAACCAAAAATATCCCGTCATCGGCTACGACCTTAGTAAGAAGAGAATACAAGCGCTAATGCTGGGAATGGATAAGACAAATGAAGTAAGCCAGGAGGAACTAAAGCGATCGACTATCGTTTTTACGGCAGATCCATCAGATTTGAAAGAAGCCGGTTTCATCATCGTTACGGTCCCCGGTTCTATGGACAAAGAAAAGCTGCCAGATTTATCTGCATTGGAACAAGCTAGCAGATGTATCGGAGAGTACATGAAAAAAGGGGCAGTAGTGGTCTATGAATCAACCGTGGCCCCGGGGATGACAGAAGAGATTTGCATTCCCATACTAGAGAAGTATTCAGGGTTCGAGAGCGGCAAGGAATTTTTTGTCGGCTATTCGCCTGCAAGGATTCTTCCGGGGGACAAAAAAAACAGCTTCACAAAAATGAAAAAAGTGGTTGCAGGACAAAACAAGGAAGTCACAGAATTTCTGGCACTTGTTTATGGCAGTGTCGTTGCTGGAGGAATTTATGAAGCGCCCTCCATTCGTGTTGCCGAAACAGCGAAGCTGGTTGAGAACATTCAACGGGACATAAACATGGCGTTGGTTAATGAGTTGGCCCTAATTTGCGAGCGTTTAAAAATCGATACACAGGAAGTATTGGAAACAGCAGGAAGCAAACGCGATTTCATCAAAGCGTTTCCGGATTTAGTCGGGGGAGAAGGAATTGAATTGGCGTCCTTTTATTTGGCCAACAAGTCAGAGATGGTCGGCCATAGCTCTGAAGTGATTTTGTCAGGGCGCAATATCAATAATGGCATGGGTAGATTTATAGCGCAGTCCCTGATCAAAAAAATGATCCAGGATAAGATCAGTTTACCAGATGGACGCGTCACTGTTTTGGGGCTCTCCTTTAAAGAAGATGTCCCAGATCTTCGCAATTCAAAAGTGGTTGATATTATACACGAGCTGAAGGAGTTTGGCATTGAAGTCCAGTTGGCAGATCCTTATGCTTCTGTGGAAGAGGCAAAACGCTATTACGACTTGAACGTCCAAGCCCACCAACAGTTGAAGCCAGCACATGCAGTCATTCTTGCAGTTCCGCATAAATCTTATAAAGAGGCAGGATGGAAGCAGTTTGAAAGCTTGTTAATTGGCCAGCAAGGGATTGTCTTCGATATAAAAGGTGCTCTCGATGCAACAAAAAAACCGGAAAATATCCAATTATGGCGTTTGTAACAGACGGAAAGCGAAAGTTTCTATTTCGTTAAACACAGGAATCTAACCTATCTGCCTCTAGCAGATAGGTTTTTTCGATCAGGTAAGATGCCGATAGTCAGTGAGTTGCGAACGATGAAAATGAAACTGGTGGGGATGTTTGATTGAATTGTTATTTTAAAGTGGCGGGAGGGTATGGAAAAGTATAGAACTTAAGGAGGGCGAAGTTATGGAGATTGTAGCAAAGAGAGATTTACTGAAAGATCGTTACGGGAATTATTATATCGTGTCTAATGCTTCCAAGAAGTCGTTGACGATTGTCAATGCGGCCATGTATCATGCATTCAACCAAACATTGAACGAAGAGCTGGTGGCTAAGGTAAAAGCAAAATATCCGAACGACGTCGCCTGCGGAAAGTATTTTGCCGACTTGGTCCATGAACAAGTGGAACAAATGGACAGTTCCGAAAACCCTGGTAAAATCTACGACATTGAAGAAGTAAAAAAAGAGTATGATCTTCACATGAAGCCACTTTACGACGATTCATTCCATCTATAAGGGGTGGAACGTGTATCACTTGATTACGGGCTGGTTAATAGACCGATTATGCCACTTCTTCAGTAGAGGAGGATAAATATGCCCAGACTCATTATATGCAGTTTAGCGCTGATACTAGTGATGGGAGCTTGCGGCAATGAAGATCCGGAAGTGCAGATCCCACCAGGTTCGGACACCAATGTGACGGCTGATGATCCAGAGCGTGCAGAAGAGGCAGTCGATGAACCAGCGAATGTGGATCCATACAGCTATTTTATGCCGGACGGTTCTAGAGCCACATTTCTTGGTGAAGGCAATGAATATGCGAGTTTTACGCTTCGAACAGTTTATCTGGAGGGGGAGCATGTAGCTGTCTATGAAGACAATGGTGGAACGGTAATGTTAAAAATCTATAGGCTGAACGAAGAGACAATTGACCTAGTAATGGAGCAAGGCGAGTTTTACGAGGATTACAGTGCTGCAGCAGAAGAACTTGAAGCATTAGAGCCGATTCGGACATATTTGAGGTTTCCATTGGAAATCGGTACTGACATTGGAGAACGGACAGTTATCGAAACAGATGCAATAGTTGAGACCCCTTTTAAAGATTTCGAGCAAGTGACAGTTCTCGAAAGTGAAGGCGAAGAAGGTTCCATAATCAAAATGTATTTTGCTGAAGGGTATGGCGAGGTGAAGCGCGAATTCCGGATGCAGGAAGAAGAGCAAGAGGAATTCGTGGTGACGTCCGTATTGGAAAAAGTTGAAATGGAATAAGCTGATCGTCAGCGAAGAAAACCTGCCATAGAAATAGGCAGGCTTTTTTTGAGCAAAAACAACGGATGTCAGACAGTGGGATTTAGTGTAAGCTAGAATTCAAGAATAGTGGAAAAGGATTGAACCGAATGAAACCTACAATTAATGCGAAGGATGTTGCGAAGCTGGCAGGTGTTTCGCAATCCTCTGTCTCCAGAGTTTATTTTGAAGGAGCCAAAGTTTCGGAACGAACACGCAAAAAGGTATTGGCCGCAGCTGAAGAGTTGGGCTATCGGCCCAATGAATTTGCCAGAAGCCTGATCACGAGCCGGACGAAAATTATTGGATTGGTAATGAAAGGCGTAGAAAACCCTTTTTATCCCCAAGTACTGACGCAATTCACCGCTTCGGTAAAAAAACGGGGATACAGCGTATTGTTCGTTCATACCAATAACGATGAAATTCAAGAAGAGGATGTCGAAACTTTATTGAATTACAATGTTGCAGGTGTCGTCATTACAGATGCCACCATGTCGTTGGCTGTAGCAGAAAGCTTTAAGATCAATCGTATTCCTTTAGTCTTTTTCAATCGCAAATTAAACCTTTCTGATTTCTATTCGGTATGCTGCGACAACTTGAATGCCGGGCGTGCAATCGCTGAATACTTAATTGCGGAAGGTTCAACTGATATGGCCTACATCTCCGGGAATGAAAACACCTCAACCAGTCTGGAGCGTGAAAAAGGTTTTAGTGAAGTGTTGGAGCGTCATAACTTGAGTTACTCGAAGCATATTTCAAATTATACTTATGAGGGCGGGTATGCTACAGCACTTTCCATAATTGAGAGTGGAAAACTGCCTTCTGCTTTATTTGTAGCAAATGACATTATGGCATTGGGTGTTTTAGATGCCCTTCGGAAAAAGGCAATTCGAGTACCGGAACAGGTCAAAGTCGTTGGCTTTGACAATATCGATATGGCATCATGGCCTGCTTATGAACTGACGACATGGGAACAGCCGATTGAAAGAATGGTTGAAGAAACAGTAAATTATTTATTGACAGAAATTGCTGAATATACAGGAACCGCCAAGGTTTTGGAAGTGGAAGGCACATTTATTAAGCGAAATACGACTTAATAAGTGTTGACTTTCACGAAATATTCGCATATTCTCTAAATAGTTTCACTTTTGCATACGTATTCAAAATAACGAAATGGAGGAATCGAATATGATGAAAGTCTTAAAAGCAGGTAAATCTCAGGAAGAAGTAAGCGCTAACGATTCAAAGGTTTCGAGCATTGTAGCTGAAGCATTAAAAAATGTAGAAGAACGCGGCGATCAGGCAGTACGTGAACTTTCGGAGAAATTCGATAAATGGGCACCTGAGTCTTTTCGATTATCAAGAGAACAGATAAATGAAATCGTTTCCAAAGTTCCTGTTAATGTTATTGATGACATTAAATTTGCTCAAAAGAATATCCGTGAGTTTGCGGAAGCACAGTTAGCTTCAATGCATGAAATCGAAGTCGAAAATATCCCGGGCGTCATTCTCGGCCACAAGAATATTCCAGTCAACAGCGTTGGATGCTATATTCCGGGTGGACGCTATCCGATGGTCGCTTCAGCGCACATGAGTGTCTTAACTGCCAAAGTTGCCGGGGTTAAACGTGTAATCGCTTGCACACCGCCGATCAACGGAGAAATTCCGAATGCAACAATTGCGGCGATGGCACTTGCTGGAGCTGATGAAATTTATTTGCTGGGTGGAATTCAGGCCATGGCGGCTATGGCGATTGGAACCGAAACAATTGAATCGGTTGATATGATCGTTGGACCGGGAAATGCCTTTGTTGCTGAAGCGAAACGCCAATTGTATGGTCGTGTTGGCATAGATTTATTCGCCGGACCTACCGAAACCTTAGTTGTTGCAGATCATACAGCAGATGCGGAAATGATTGCGACAGATTTGTTGGGACAAGGTGAACATGGACCGACTTCCCCTGGTGCTTTGATCACAACTTCAGAAGAACTGGCAAATGAGACAGTGAAAGAAATTGAACGACAACTGAAGACATTGCCGACAGCAGATGTCGCAAGTGTTTCCTGGGAAGATTATGGACAAATCCTCTTGGTCGATTCAATAGAGGAAGCTCGTGTCGAAGCGGATCGCTTGGCATTTGAACATGTTGAAATTCTGACAGAAAACCCAGATTATTTCCTGGAAAATATGACAAACTACGGCTGCCTATTCCTCGGACCAGAAACGAATGTAGCGTACGGCGATAAAGTGATTGGAACCAACCATACCTTGCCGACAAAAGGAGCAGCGCGTTATACCGGCGGCTTATGGGTGGGCAAATTCATCAAAACGGTTACTTATCAAAAAGTGACACCGGAAGCGAGTGCCTACATCGGAGAATATGCAGCGCGTTTATGCCAACTAGAAAATTTTGCAGGACACGCAGAACAGGCGCTTCTCCGAGTCAGAAGATACGGCAATAAATAAACAGAATAAACGGCATTGAAGAAATGCTTGCATAATAGTAACGAGAACTGGATCCGAAAAAGTTGTTACAGACCCATGCTACCCACTAGCAGGACTATAAATGCCTTAGGCTATTTCTTTGCAGCAAAGCTAACGAGAAGATGCAGGAGTGATTGGTTTTCGAAGCGGATTTACGTAGTATCCACAATAAAAAAATCATTAAAAATAATTAGTCCATTTATATAACTTTAGGGGTAGGGGGAATGTTCATGCTTGGCATGATCGGGATGTTTGGTGGATTGCTGTTATTGATTTATTTGACGATGCGGGGGATGAACCTGCTCATCGCAGCACCATTGACTGCTTTGTTTGTAGCTGTATTGAACGGACTGCCTCTGTTTCCTCAGCTTGCTGAGGAAGGGGCAGCCAACTTTTTAACCAATTACATGACAGGGTTTACAGGTTTCATCGCCTCTTGGTATTTGATGTTCCTGACAGGAGCGATTTTCGGTAAAGTAATGGAAGACAGTGGTGCGGCTGATAGTGTATCGAAATGGATTGTCAGTAAAATAGGGATGAAGCGCGCAGCTTTGGCTGTTGTAATCGCTTGTGCGGTATTGACTTATGGGGGCGTCAGTTTGTTCGTTGTTGCTTTCTCGGTTTATCCGATGGCACTCAGCCTTTTTAAACAAGCAGATTTGCCGCGTCGCTTCATACCGGCAGCACTTGCTTTCGGATCGACGACTTTTACAATGACCTCTGCAGGGTCACCAGAAATCCAGAACTGGATTCCGATTGAATTTTTAGGGACGTCTCCTTACGCAGGTTGGGAAGTCAGTTTGATTGTCGCTATTTTCATGATGGTCTTCGGTTATTGGTGGCTGAAGAAAATGATTAACAAAGCAGTTGCAAAAGGAGAGCATTTTGTTTCCAGAAAAACGGATCCTTCTTCAGAAAGCCGAAACGAACTGCCGAATCCTCTTTTGAGTATGATTCCACTCGTCGTCGTATTGATCATTTCGTATATTTTCCATGATTCTCTTGGAACCTCAGCGTTAATTATCGCGTTGAGCGGCGGTATTTTAAGCACATACTTAATCAATCGAAAATACTTCGAGAACCTGGGCAAAGCTTTTAGCGACGGCGCGATGGGAGCGGTCATTGCAATCGCCAATACGGCGGCTGTAGTAGGCTTTGGTGGAGTTGTCAGAGCAACACCTTCTTTTGAAGCAGCAGTTGATGTAATGACTGGAATTCCTGGAAGCCCATTGATCGGCGGCGCTTTAGCAGTAGCAGTCATCGCCGGACTGACTGGTTCCTCTTCAGGCGGCCAAGCGATTGCCTTGCCGTTGCTGGCACCTCATTACTTGGACATGGGCGTCGATCCTGAAGCCTTGCACCGGACAGTCTCTATTTCTTCCGGTTCTCTGGATTCATTGCCGCAAGGCGGCTATGTAGTTACGACAATTCGTTCCATTGCCGGTGAAACGCATCGCGATGCGTATCCAGCATTCGGAGCTTTGTCAGTTGTCGTGCCTTTGCTTGGCGCCGTGTTGGCAGTTGTATTATTCTCACTTGGATTATAAGATGAAGCTACCCAACAAACGCTGAAAACAGAGTTTGTTGGGCGGCTTTCGTTATACAGTCAAAAACGGAGAGGTGAAGATAATGGAAAACATTTCGATTATTGGAGCAGGTACGATGGGGCATTCAATTGCCTTATCCGCAGCATGGTCCGGCCAAGTTGTAAATGTATACGGCATTAATGAGCAAGATCTTAAAAACGCTGATAGAGGCTTACATAACAAACTCGAGATAATGGCTGATAATTGGCTATTCACCATAGAACAGGCTATGGAAATCAGAAAAAGCATTACGCTGACCACATCACTAGAAGAAGCGATTGTAAATTCGACTTTCGTCATTGAAGTGGTACCTGAAATTCTGGATTTGAAGAAAGCTTTATACAAGCAATTAGAAAACATAATTGGAGACGAAGTGATCATTGCGAGCAACACTTCCGGGTTTAAGCCGAGTTTACTAGCCGAAGGCATGAAGCATCCTGAGCGTTTTGTGGTAACTCATTTTTGGAATCCCGGACACCTCATTCCATTAGTGGAAGTAGTTAAAGGCGAGCATACAGAAGAAGAAACCGTCTTGAGGGCGATGGAAGTGCTGAAAGCGATGAATAAAAAACCAATTGTACTCAATAAGGAGATCCCGGGGTTTATCGGCAACCGTCTGCAATATGCTTTGTTTCGAGAAGCCCAGGCCTTATTAGATGCCGGAGCTGCTTCAAAAGAAGATATCGATGCAGCCGTAACGTACAGCATTGGACGCAGGCTGCCTGTAACTGGACCTCTTATGACAGCCGATATGGGAGGGCTTGACGTCTTTTCAGCAATCTCAGATTATTTGTTTGAGGACTTGTCAACAGACAAGCGCTCAGGCGAAACCTTGACAAAACTTGTAAAAGAAAACAAATTGGGCGATAAGAGCGGTGAAGGATTTTATTCTTGGGAATCTGCCATTTCAGCAGAGTTGAATAAAGAGCGTGAACAGACCTTAATTCATTTTCTGAAAAATGATTTGAAAGCGGGTGCGTCTGAATGAACAATTACTTCTCCGAATTGGAAAACAAAACGGTGGTTGTCACAGGAGGCAGCAAGGGAATCGGTAAAGATATAGCCATGACTTTTGCGAAATTGAATGCCAATGTGGTGATTTCAGGAAGAAATAGAGCTGTTCTTGACTCAGCTTTACAGGAATTGAAGGGGTACAACTCTCGATGTATTGCTGTTTCTGGAGATTTGAGCGATATCATACAAGTCCGGCAACTGATCGACACAGCAGCGTCCGAATTCGGAACCATCGATGTGTTAATTAATAATGCGGGCGTCAATATCGCCAAACCGGCGATGGAAGTGACAGAAGAGGATTGGGACACGGTGCTGGATTTGAATTTGAAGACGGCATTTTTTGCAAGCCAAGCGGCAGCCAAGTACATGCTTGAACAACAAAGTGGGCGGATCATTAATATTGCTTCCCAAATGGCATTTGTCGGTTATGTTAAGCGGGCTGCTTATTGTTCAAGCAAAGGCGGCCTTGTGCAGCTGACGAAAGCACTGGCTGTGGAGTGGGCGAAGCAAGGCATTCGCGTCAACGCGGTAGCACCGACTTTCATCGAAACAGAGCTTACTGCGCGCATGTTCGATGACAAGGAATTTAAAAAAGATGTCGACAGCAGAATCTTGCTGGACGGTTTATCGCAGCCGGAAGACATCTCCGGTGCGGTTTTGTATTTGGCCTCGAGCCTGGCTAATTTTGTTACTGGTGAAACCATAAAAGTTGATGGCGGCTGGACAGCTATCTAACGAAGTATGAAAATAACTAATCCAGGTTCAACTAATAGACTAACTTTGTTGCTTTATCCGCCTAAAGTCTGAATAATTACAGAATTGATTGAAAACTCTTTCAATTATTCGAATACCCTTTATAATGAACAATTATGAACTAAAGGGAGATGAGGCAAATGTCTAAGCTGAAACAGGACTCGTTGCAATTGCATCGGACGCATCAAGGGAAATTGGAGATTCGATCAAAAGTAGCGCTTGAAAATGAAAGGGATCTTAGCCTCGCTTATTCTCCAGGAGTAGCTGAACCTTGCAGGGAAATCGCTGCGGATCCAGCAAAGGTCCACGACTATACGATGAAAAGCAATATGGTCGCGGTCGTTACAGACGGGACAGCTG
>JASLAI010000183.1 GCA_030147225.1 Planococcus sp. (in: firmicutes)
CTGTATCAGCTGTAATGGCTTTTATGCCTTCAATAAAATATGCCAAAGCCCCCAGCTTGGTTTTTTGCTCGGGATCGACGTCATAGGTAGACTCAGCAATATCGCCAATTGCCAATATGTTCATGAAGAAGTGCTGTCCGACTTTAGCGATGTCGACACGCTTCTCATAACCGGTTTTCAACGCTTCAATAGCTTCCGGCGGATCCAGCGAAATGCCCAACGCTCGCGCAAAATCATTTACTGTTCCTAGTGGAATCAATGAAAACAAGGGCTGATGCGGCTGTTCCGCTATTCCGGACACGGCTTCATTGATAGTACCGTCCCCACCCATTGCCACAACGAAATCGTATTTCTTTTCACAGGCTTCCGCTGCAAAATGCGTGGCGTCTTTTGCTTTTTGTGTTTCTCTTGTATCCACTTCATAGCCCATTGAAACGAGTGTTTCTTCCACTTGTTCACGATAATCGGAAGCACGCTCTTTTCCTGCAGATGGATTTAATATAAACATTGCTTTTTTCATCATCAGACCTCCGATGGTATAATCAAAATATAGCTATCTTACCCTTGCATGAGGGTGAACAAATCCAGATATTTGTTATTTGTTCAGGAAAGTAGGAACCGCCTTGCGTATTTTTGTCTATGTCATTATCTTTTTTGCTTTCTTTGATCTGTTTGCCCAACTTCCTATCATAAGCACCTACGCCATATCACTTGGCGCCAGCCCCTTTGTTGCCGGATTGGCAGTCGGCATGTATTCACTATCCAATACGTTTGGAAACGTCATTTCCGGTATTTTCGCCGATCGAAAAGGACCGTTTGTTGTTTTAGTCATCGGCTTATTATCAACAAGCCTGGCCTTATTTATATACTCTTCAATTGATGGCCCTTATAGTCTACTGGCTATAAGATTCTTCCATGGATTCGCGGCTGGACTCACAGTTCCCGCTGCTTTCACGTATCTTGCCAATCAGACAGAATCAGCCAAACGCGGTAAAGGAGCTGCCATATCCGGTGCTTTTGTCGGGCTGGCAGCAATTCTTGGTCCTGCTTATGGGGCAGTCTATACGAGCCGCAACAGCGTGCCGGAAACCATGTTCCTTACCGGAGTACTAATTCTGCTGATTGGGGTTGCGGCTTTTTTCACTTTACGGCAAACTGTTGTAAAGAAAGAAGAGATTATCGGATCTGCCACCTCTTACAAAGAGGTATTCAGAAATAGCGGCTTACTCCGTTCTTTTTCAGGTGCATTTTTTCTGATGTTTTCACAAGGTGTATTAGCTTATATGCTGCCGCTGAAAGTTGAAGGACTCGGGTTGGATTCACAACTCAGTGGTTTGTTATTGAGCGTCTTTGGAATTTCGGCCATTTTGGTATTCCTGCTTCCCATCAATCGAATTTTCGACTCCGCCAGACCCATCTATACGTTAATCGCCGGATTCTCCATCATGGGTGCTTCTCTATTTTTCTTAAGTGCAGCATCAATTGAACCGTTGCTTTACGCCAGCATGTGCACCTATGGATTAGGATTCGCTTTGTTGTTCCCGTCAATCAATTCCCTCTTGATTGATTCAACGACTTTGGCCTCCCGCGGACGGGCGTATGGCTATTTTTACGCTTTCTTTTCCATCGGGGTTGTTGCAGGCTCCAGTATTACAGGAGCTTTTGCTCTGAGCCCCAATCAGGGATTTTTCCTCAACGGCTCTCTATTACTTGCTACCGCTTTGCTTAATGCAGTAAGTTCCAAAAAATAATTGGCAGTAAAAAGGATGGTCCGGGACCATCCTTTTTCTTATAGATTATCTGTGCTTATTTTGTTTTCAGGAGCAACTGAAGCTGTGTTTTCAGCTTTCTCTTTGCTGACATCGTTTGACGACAGCTTAAGATCGTCCTTTTCGTTATCTTTATCCTTTTGCTGCTGCTCATTATAGTATTGAACACTAGCTGAGGCTCCGCCTTCTGAAACCATTTTGTTTTCACGTTTTTCAGTTTTGCTCAGCATATCAGAATTATTCGAAGTCGGTTTGCCGCTTTTGTCCAAGTTTTGTGATTCCATATAAGAATTCACCTTCACTTTCGTATCATTGAACGCTTTTGTTGCCTTTTCACGATTTTCAGGATTTTTGAAATATGCATATGCTCCGGCAGCTAATCCTGCCAATAAGAGACCTCTTCCTTTTGCCATTTACAGCACTCCTTCGTTAATTTGTCTATTAACAAATATTTACCCTTTTTTCATAAAGCTAATCCTTTATTATGTGTCAAAAGTATTACATTTGATTACGAGTAAATTTCATGTCCACATGCGGAATACCGTCTTCATCGTAGTTGTCCGATATGGGCTGGAATCCGAAAGATTCATAGAATCCCTGCAAATATACTTGTCCTTGCAATTGAATAGCCGAAGCCTGCCATTCTTCCAGAATGTATTCGATGCTCCGTTCCAATAATTGCTTTGCTAAGCCCCGTCCTCTGGCGCTTTCATGTACGATCACTCTGCCAATGGAAGGCAAATCGTATTTTATGCCCGACGGAACAAGTCGTGCATAAGCTAATACTTCACTGTTTTCACTATAAAGCAGATGAACGGATTGCTGATCTAAATTATCCAGTTCCGGGTATGGACAATTTTGCTCCACTACAAACACATCTACTCGAAGCTTTAGTACCTCATATAATTTTCTTGCTGTTAACTCTTCAAAATGATAGGTCTTCCAGTCCATATTTTACAGCCTCCTTTTATTTCTATTATTCCACATTAGTGGCTATTGGGCTCTTTTTTTGATATGATTGCAGAAAGAATTTCAGAGGTGATTGCATGATTCGTACCGGTACATCCGCAGATATATCATCTGTTCAGGAAATTGCCAAAGTTAGCTGGAATGATACGTACGCTGGAATCATTCCCTCTAATGTCCAAGAAAGCTTTTTAGATAAATCCTATTCTACTCCGATGATGGAGATGCGCTTAAAAAGAACAATCATTTTGCTTGCAGAGCACGAAGGACAGCCCGTCGGCTTCGCCAATTTCACAAAAGTGGATGAAGACGGAGATGCTGAACTGATTGCTATTTATATGAAGCCGGAATTTCAACGTTCGGGTTATGGTAAACAATTGCTGAACAGCGGCCTGAGTTACCTGCTTGACGGCAATCAATTATTTGTCTATGTTGAAAGCGAAAATACGAAAGGCCGCAATTTCTATGAAGCGAACGGCTTTGAGTTTATCGAGGAATTTGAAGAAATGTTTGAAGGCCACCCATTGCAAACCGCCAAATATGTCTATCATCTGAAATCAGCGGCTTTATAAGCGGTTCATTTCATTAGATCAATAAAAGAGACGTTCAGATTTTACCTGAACGTCTCTTTTTTATGTTGGTATTTTCGTATGCTTTATAGCGGACGGTAAGGAGTGTCATCATTGCGAGTCGTTGTATCATCCCGGCGTACCACATCATCTTCGCGGTGCACAGACTCTTCCTTACGGCGAAGCTGATCTTCTTGATACTTAAAGTCATCATCGCGCAAATTCTGATCCTTTTGTACTGGCGGCTTGCGGACAAAGCACATAATCGCAGCAATGTAGAAAAGAATAGAAGTGAGTGATAATAATCCTGCAAACAAACCAGCAATGATGAAGAAGACACCGGCTGTGGATGCTTTACCTCTTTTACGCAGATTGACTAATGCGAGAATTGCCAAGATTGTACTTAAAACCAATAGTGCAATTAATACCCATCCGACTACATTTAAGCTTGAAGACATCGTATCCATGATCATTTGCACATCTTCAGGATTTGAGAA
>JASLAI010000228.1 GCA_030147225.1 Planococcus sp. (in: firmicutes)
TATTTCCATCGGATCTCCCTCTTTTAAGTTCAGTATTCTTCGCAATTCCATAGGAAAAACAACACGCCCCAATGGATCGATTTTTCTTATTATACCTGTACTCTTCACTTTCATTCTCCTCGCTTTATCATTGTTTTGTATTTTATGAATTTAAATACATTTATACCATTATCACCCTTTTTCTTTACTAGAGCAAAAGAAATTTCTTTTAGAACAAGCGAAAAGAGAAAGAACACGACCGGAACAGGCATTATGAAAGTTTGCACTAGACTCTAAACAAATAATCAGCTTACTTACCAATATAGGAGACAAGATTTCTTTCAATTTTTACGGAATTATTTTCAATCCTTGATGTAAGTTGAGATTTTTATTATTCAACTCCATTTATACTCAAGACAATCCTATGAACCAAAAAGGTAAAATGGATATGGAACCAAAGATTAAGATTCTAATTATCAAAGATGATTTCCGATCTTCAACAGCTTTATAAAACGGATAAAACCCGGTCATCCAAAGGTGTAGTTATTAAGAGTTTTAACGGTTTTACAACTTTGCATTTTAAAGTGTTGAATCGGATAATTTTAGTACTCTCTAATTGCCAATTTTAACTATAAGTGAGGTGACATCTGATCAAATTAAAGGGAATTAGCGCAGACTCACTATAGAATAAAACTCATTATCAAAACAGCTGATCTCTTAAACTGACAAATAACATGTTTCTTTTCAATAAGTTATACTGGAGAAAAAAGATGTGAGGCATAGGCAATGAAACGGATACTGGCAGTAGGAATAGGCGGGATGGCTGGTTCGCTCTTGCGGGCAGGGATATACATGGCAGTTGCAGGAGGAGTCGGACTTTGGCTAGTGAACATAGCAGGCAGTTTTTTTATCGGGCTTGCAGCGATACGCCTGAGTCGCCAATCGGCAGAGCTGCGGTTATTGGTATCGACAGGTCTATTAGGCTCGTTTACAACATTTTCTGCTTTCTCGGCTGATTGGTTTTATTACCTGCAGTCATCCATTTGGTGGGGGATGGCATTTGCTGTCGGTATGACGGCCGCCTGCATTGCCTCGGCCGCTACTGGCTTATGGCTTGGCAGAAAAGGGGCGCAATCATGATTGGCATCGCAGCAGGCGGATTTATAGGAGCCGTCACACGCTATTTGTTTTACTTGCTGATCGAAAGCAGGATGTGGCAGCCGAAAGTGGCAACTTGGCTGGTCAACAGCATCGGTTCATTGGTGCTTGGCCTGTTTATCGGCAGCGGCAGCTTGTCTGCTTTCTGGCTCACTGGTTTTTTGGGCGCTTTCACGACGTTTTCGACCATGGCTTTGGACCTTGTAAAAGATATAGAAGATGGCCGGTGGCTGCAGGCTAGCCTCTATGTTTTCGCCACATTAGCCAGCGGCATTGGACTATTCAGCCTCGGCTATAGCTTCATTCAATAAATTTTGATCCTCCTGCACTGTGGCTGCAGGAGGATTTTACTGCAAACGACCACAATTCTTCTTGAGCGCCTACAAATCAAAAATACAGCCGCTTTTCGGAGTTTCCGAAAAGCGGCTGTATTTATTTGACGATGATAACAGGCGCCTGAACGCGTTTCGCCACTTTATGGCTGACACTGCCAAGAACCATTTCCTGCAGTGCATTCAAGCCACGGCTCCCAATCAGTACCACATCATAGCCGGTTTCATTGGCGTGTTTGACGATAGTCGGTCCAGGAACACCGTGCAGTGTTTTAGTTTCGAATCTGACTCCAGCTGA
Source organism: Planococcus sp. (in: firmicutes) (assembly GCA_030147225.1). Taxonomy (GTDB): domain Bacteria; phylum Bacillota; class Bacilli; order Bacillales_A; family Planococcaceae; genus Planococcus. Next base: position 1,768 of record JASLAI010000228.1, read on the forward strand.
TTGGAAAATCTCTTCAAGCGGCGCTAGATGCTTACGGCGTTCCAAATGGACTTCGTCGCTGCTTTGGCCATGAAGAATTTCGGTCCGCGCTTTTTCGTAATCGATGACATAAAGTAACGTAACGAGAGCTTGTGGATAGGCTTTTGCCATTTTGACCGCTTCATGAGCGGCTCTCTTCGAATGGTCGGAGCCATCGGCGGCCACTAAAATTTTCTCATACATGGAGCATCCCCCTTAATGTGCACTTTTGCCTGAATTGCCGTAAGTCGCCAATTTGTCGACGAGCTTCTGGCTGGAAGCATTTAAACCGATGATTTTAACGGTCTGTCCTTGGGCCTGCAGTTTATTCATGACCCGGTCAATCGCGCCGACTCCTGAATCATCCCAAACAGTTGCGTCTGAAAAGTCCAATACAACTTCCTCGGAAGCTTCAACTTTGTCAAACGCCGTGACGAAGTCCTGTGAAGACGCAAAAAATAATTGTCCGTGTATGGTATATCTATTCGACGTATTGGATTCCAATCCTTCTTTGCGCACTTCGACTTTAGAAATCTTCGCTGCAAACAGAACTGCGCTCAAAATAACGCCCGCGAATACACCTTTCGACAAGTCATGTGTATAAACCACGACAATGACGGTCAGCAGCATGACGATGGCATCTGATTTCGGGGCAGTCGCCAAATACTTGAATGAACCCCAGTCAAAAGTGCCGATGCAGACCATGACCATGATGCCGGCTAATACCGGCATCGGAATTTGGATCACCCAATTGCCTAAGACAATAATTAGGAACATGAGGAATGCGCCGGCTGTAAAAGTGGACAAACGTCCACGGCCGCCAGAACGAACATTGATGCCGGATTGGCCAATCATGGCACAGCCCGCCATACCGCCGAAAAATCCAGTAATGATGTTAGCAATTCCTTGGCCGCGAGCTTCCTGATTTTTATCCGATCCGGTCTCTGTTGCATCATCAAGTATCGATGCAGTCAATAAGGATTCCAACAAGCCGATGACCGATAAAGCCAAAGCGGTCGGAAAAATGATCTGTAAAGTTTCAAAACTGAACGGTACGTTCGGAATGAAGAAGCTCGGCAAGGTTTGAGAGATGGTGCCGAGGCTGCCAACATTCTGCATGTCGATTCCGCTGTACATGACAATTCCCGTTAACACCAGAATGGCGATCAAAGGCGCTGGAATAGCTGTGAAAAATCGTGGCAGGATGTAAACAATTGCTAAAGTAACTCCCACAAAAACGTAAGTGACGGCATTAATTCCGAAAATAAACGGCACTTGTGCCATAAAAATCAGGATAGCCAGTGAATTAACAAAGCCAATCATGACGGCGCGCGGGATAAATTTCATAAAACGGGCAACTTTCAAAACTCCGAAAATCAGTTGCAGTACACCCGTCAACACAGTGGCCGCTAGTAAATAATCCAACCCATGGTCGCGAACCAGTAAGACCATAGCAAGCGCCATTGCACCGGTTGCTGCAGATATCATAGCGGGTCTTCCGCCGACAAATGAAATGATGACAGCGATGGAAAACGAGGCGTACAAGCCAACCATCGGATCGACTCCAGCAATGATAGAGAATGCAATGGCTTCCGGAATAAGCGCAAGAGCTACAACAATTCCAGCCAAAATGTCTGCGCGGATATTGCCGAACCACTGCTCTTTATAAGATAAGGTATTCAAAAATTTCCACTTCCTTCTATATTAATTAAACGGACTAGATGAAGCCGGTATTTCATAAAGCAACGATATCTTTTAATAGAATTTTTGCTGCTTCATTCCGCACTGTCGACCGGAAAAGAATCTCTTCAATACACTTATCCGGACAATAACTTTAAAACTGTATCACCTTTTTTTTAGCTTGTAAACACGATTCATTCAAATATCCGTTTGACTGTAATCGCTATTAGGAATATACTGAATGTAACAATCAAATCTTTATTTGAATGAAGGAGGTGCCAGCATGAAAGAATTGTGTGAAGTTACAAAAGTCCATCCGGAAGCGGTCGATCGTGTGCAAAAGAACATGACCGATTTAAGTGAGGTGGCCAACTTATTCAAAGCGCTGGCGGATGAAACCAGATTAAATATTGCCTATGCGTTAACAATAGAAGAAGAAATGTGTGTCTGTGATATTGCTGCAGTTATTGGATCATCTACAGCGACTGCTTCCCATCATTTGCGTTACCTGAGAGAGCGGTCATTGGCAAAGTCCGAGCGCAAAGGCAAACAAATTTATTATTCTTTATCTGACGATCACGTTCGCCAATTGGTGACAATCGCCCATGAACACACGAAAGAGGGTGTGGAAAATGGTTAAAACTTACCGTCTCGAAAATTTATCATGTACAAGCTGTGCTGCCAAGTTTGAAAAAAACATACAGAGTTTGCCGGATGTGAAGAATGTCAATTTGAATTTCGGGGCTTCCAAACTGACCATTGATGGAGAAGCGACGATTGAAGCGCTTGAAAAAGCAGGGGCTTTCGATCACATCCGCGTGTATCCTGAAAAAGAAAGAGTGAAGCTTGTTCCGTTTTATCAGCGTCGCCAGACGATAGAAACTGCGATTTCTCTGCTGCTGTTGATAGCGGGAATCATCGCTTCTTTCCAAATTGGCGAAACGCATCCTTGGTCAATCGCTTTATTTGGCGGTTCTATGGCAATAGGCGGTTACCATATGTTCTGGACTGGACTGAAAAATCTGAGCACACTCCAGTTTGATATGAAAACATTGATGACCATTGCGATTATTGGGGCAGTTATCATTGGCGAATGGCGTGAAGGCGCGGTTGTAGTTTTCCTTTTCGCTGTCAGTGAAGCCTTGGAGTCGTTCTCGATGAACAAAGCACGCCAGTCGATTCGGAGTCTGATGGATCTGGCTCCGGCACGGGCGCTGATACAGCGTGGTGGAGAATTGGTTGAGTTGGACACCGAAGATATTCGCATTGGAGACGTTCTGATCGTCAAACCGGGACAGAAAATCGCTATGGATGGTACGGTCCTTCGAGGGCAGTCTGCTGTTAATCAGGCAGCGATTACAGGAGAATCGATTCCTGCAGTCAAAACGGTGGGAGATGAAGTTTTTGCCGGTACTTTGAATGACGAAGGGGTGCTTGAAGTCACAGTCACGAAACGTGTCGAAGACACCACCATTGCAAAAATTATTCATCTGGTAGAAGAAGCGCAGGCTGAAAAAGCGCCAACTCAGAAATTTATCGACCAGTTTGCCAAATACTACACGCCGGCAATCATTGCTATCGCTTTTTTAGTGGCATTGGTGCCTGGCTTTCTGACTGGGAACTGGGAACTGTGGGTTTATCAAGGCTTGGCAGTGCTTGTTGTAGGGTGTCCATGTGCGCTTGTTGTCTCGACACCGGTTGCTATTGTAACAGCTATCGGTAATGCTGCGCGCCAAGGTGTACTTATTAAAGGCGGTGTCCATTTAGAGGAAACCGGACGAATAAATGCTGTCGCTTTTGATAAGACGGGTACTTTGACCAAAGGGTATCCTGAAGTAACAGATGTTTTGGCAGAGGGTTCTATTTCACAAGAAGAACTGCTGACACTGGCAGCTTCCGTTGAAGCAATGTCACAGCATCCGCTGGCGAGAGCCATTACAAAAGAAGCGGAAAACGTTTATGATTATGAAAACTTCAATTCCGTCACCGGCAAAGGAGCATATGCAGAAATTAATAAAGAAACCATTTACGTCGGCAGTTTGAATTGGGCGGAAGAAAAGGGCTTACGCATTCCGGAAAAAGCGCGTAAACTGCAAGAGAGTGGGAAGTCTGTCACCGCTGTATTTTCCCGAACGGAATTGCTGGGTGTTATCGCAGTAGCAGATGCCATCCGGACAGAAAGCCCTTCAATTATCAAAAAACTGAAGACGATGGGCATTGGCGAGACCATCATGCTGACAGGTGACCATCCAGCAACAGCAGCAGCTATTGCAGAGGAAATCGGAGTCACAGATGTTCGAGCGGGATTGATGCCGGAAGACAAGTTGTCTGCAATTAAAGAATTGAAAAAACAATATGGTCGAGTGGCGATGGTTGGTGATGGCATTAATGATGCACCTGCTCTGGCGGCCTCCAGTATTGGTATTGCCATGGGTGGAGCCGGAACAGACGCAGCGCTGGAAACAGCCGATATAGCCTTAATGGCCGATGATTTAGAGAAACTTCCCTATACGATTCGACTCAGCCGA
>JASLAI010000232.1 GCA_030147225.1 Planococcus sp. (in: firmicutes)
GGTCAGACGATTTCTTGTCCATTTGTGCTTGCTGGTTGTTTTTCAATCCGTTGAATCGACTCGATTGGCACTTTTACATCCGAACCTTCAATTTCGGCCATCAATTCGCCGTTCTTGCTTGATAAGGCTTTGACAACGCCCTCTCCTGAGCCTGTTTCAGATTCCCATTTAACCGAAGTGCCGATTAAATGCGCATAATCCGCTAACGAAGAAGTTCCCTGATTACTGACAAATTGCGTCATCGTTTTGTTTAAGTTGGTCAATTGCTCCAAGCTCGTAAACTGTGCCATCTGTCCAATAAATTCGGTGTCTTTCAACGGCTCCATTGGATCTTGATGTTTCATTTGAGTCACCAGGATTTTTAGAAAAGCATCTTGCCCCAGTGCATTTGTTGCCTCCGTCTTAGCTGCCGGTGTTGATGCAGCAGCTGACCCGGCAGTCGCTGTCGAAATATTCATCCAAACACCCTTTCTTTTATACTGTGTAATCCACTTTCATTAATTGACCCACTGAAGGCTGCCGTTCGGCTGCCTTCTCTTCTTCCAGCTGCAAATAACTGTTTTTATTTCGTCCTGCAGTGCCATTTCGCTGTTGCTGCTGAGAAAAGCGCTGTTCGGCTTGGTTGCCTGCCTGACCAAATGGCGACTGGGGATCCTGCTGCAGTACTTCAATTTTTTCTACTGCTACTCCCTGCTGAACCAATGAAATTCTCAGTTGATTTAGTTGAAGTTCAAGTGCCTCTTTCGCCATCGGGGTACTTGCCATAATTTGAGCGGCCAGTTTTCCGTTGGTTGAAGTCAAAAGGATTTCAAGATGGCCGAGATGCTCCGGAAAAATGTTAACCCGCATCTTCATGCCTTCAGAGCTGTCTGCTAAACGCATTGAACTTTTCAACATCCCGCCCAGATCTTCCAGCAGATTAGATAGCCGGACAACTGGTGCAGGCGGCGGGTTGGTTTCTGTCCGAACGGTATTGCCCGTAGATTTAGAAGCTTCCGTTACTGCGGCTGCAGACGGATTTACCGGTGTTTCTTGAGGAGCTTTGGTTTCGAGAGCTTTAGTTTCAGGAACTTTAGCAGTCTGAAGTTCTTCTGCATTTTGTTGTTTGACAGCAGATGGAACTTCCGCTGCCACGGCTTTTTGTTGATTTCCTTGAGTTTCAACAGAAACTTTTTGAAGGTCGTTAAGCGGCTTCATCGCTTCATGCAAGAACCTTGGACTTTCTTTGACAGGCTTTACACCCTCCAATTGCGATAAAGGCGGCAATTCTTGACCGATCAATTTTCTTTGCTGAATGGGCAAAGCAGCTTGCCGTTCTTTTTGGAGACTATCAATCAGCTCATCCAGCTGTTTAGAGATTTGAGGCAGACTAGTTAAATTAAAGCCAGTCTTTTTTTCTTCAACCCCCTTAAAAACAGGAAGATCGGCGAATTCTGTAGTAAATTTGTCGGAGAGTATTTTCAGTTTCTGCTGAATGTTCTCAAGCAGCATAAACAGTTTGTCCGCTGTTTCTGTTGCATTCTCTTTAATTCCACCCGTTACGTTCAGCTTCGAAAAATCAGTTTCTTCACTTCCAGTTTGAAGCTTCTGCAGCTGAAGAATAGCGTATTGAAGCTCTTGTTGTTCTATCGTTTGTTCTTCAACAGGCAATTCCTGCAAAAAACTTAATAGACTTTCCAGGCTTGCCAATAACTCTTCTGCAGGTGCCTGCTCTTCACTTGGAAGCTCCATCTCCATGTTTAATGAAGCAAGCAACGAAGCAAAGACGCCTTGATCTTCAACAGGTAAAGAAACAGCCGCGCTTGCTGGAAAACCAAATGTTTTCGGTAATGATAGTTTTAATGCTTCCATCCGTTTAAATTCCTTCCGCTAAGTTACTGGCTTTAGTTAAGCGGTAAAACCGCGTGCTCGCCATTTCATCAAAAAAGCTTTGTTCGGCAGCTTTAGTTGCTTCCTGAAAGCTATTCAGCTTCTGCTGCTTCAAGTTTTCCCACGTTTTTTCTTCCTGGGTTTTCTTTAGAAGCACTCCTTGGGATGTCGAAACATTTTTCTGCAAGTATTCAAGTTCTCGCTTAGAGGAAAGTGACTGATCCTGAAGTTGGTGGATATACTCCTCCAACATCCTCAACTCTGAAATATTGACGCCTTTTTCCTGCTTGGCATTTTTCAATTGCTCCACATCGCTGATTTTGTTTTCAATAGCTCTGTTGCGCTGATGGCCTACTTCATGCTGTTTAATGGCTTCGGCCATTTGGATCTGCGCAAAGCCCTTTTCATTTTCTTTTAAATCCAATATCTTTTGAAATCTAAAATTAAATTGTGTCAGTTTAAACGCCTCCAAATTGTGCTGATAACCGTTCTATACTTTGTTCCAGTTTGGCTTTTTCGTAAATATCCTGCTGCAGATATTCCTTGATCAGTGGATGCGACCGTATTGCATCATCGATTTCTTTATTGGCGCCGCTCTTATATGCACCGATATTGATCAGATCTTCTGATGTTTCGTAAGCCGCTAGCAGGCGCTTGAATTCACGCGCTGCCTGTTGGTGTTCTGCTGAGACGACTTCGTGCATGACGCGACTTACGCTGGCCATGACATTAATCGCCGGGAATTGTCCTTTTTGGGCAATCTTGCGGTCCAAGACGATATGGCCATCTAAAATTCCGCGTACCGCATCTGCAATGGGTTCGTTCATATCGTCACCATCTACTAAAACAGTATAGAAAGCAGTAATCGAACCTTTACTGGAAGTGCCTGAACGCTCCAAAAGCTTGGGCAGCAAGGCGAAAACGCTCGGCGTGTAACCTTTACTTGTAGGCGGTTCACCCACTGCCAGTCCAACTTCCCGCTGTGCCATGGCAAACCGGGTAACTGAATCCATCATCAGCATGACGTTTTTCCCTTGATCACGGAAATATTCAGCAATCGCTGTTGCGGTCAACGCCGCTTTGATTCGCTGCATCGGTGTCTGATCGGAAGTTGCTGCCACGACCACTGATTTTTTTAATCCTTCAGGACCGAGGTCCCGTTCAATAAAATCACGTACTTCACGGCCACGCTCACCAACCAATGCAATGACATTGATGTCGGCCTCTGTATTGCGTGCGATCATGCCCATCAACGTACTTTTTCCGACGCCGCTTCCGGCGAACACGCCAACGCGCTGGCCTTGTCCAACAGTCAGTAAGCCATCAATTGCTCGGACACCCACTTCGAGTGGTTTATCAATTCGTGGCCGTTTTAATGGATTAGGCGGTGCATTATTGGTCGAATACTTTTTCAGTCCGCGCGGCAGTAAGCTCTCGTCAAGAGGCATCCCGGTTCCATCGAGCACTTTGCCTAAAATAGTGGGGCCGACTTTAATTTGAAGCGGTCCGCCGGTTGCAACGACGAGACATCCGGGACCGACCTGCGAAAGATCCTGCAGCGGCATGAGCATAATTCGATTTTCCTTAAATCCCACCACTTCCGCTTCAATTGGCGGTTCATTGCGCTTGGGGTACAGCAGACACAATTCACCAATTTTAGCATTGGGCCCTTTGGACTCGATCGTCAGTCCAATCACTTGAACCGCTTTGCCATGCTTTTTTACTGGTTCCATCTCATCCAGCAAAGACACGTATTCATCTTCCCATAGGTTCATCGTTTATTTTCTCCTCACAATAAGCGAGCATTTGTCTTCTGATTTCTTCTAATTGGCTATCCACAGTTGCATCGTATGAACCGCTTGCTGTTTGAATCATGCACCCGCCCATCGTCAAACTTGCCGTGGGAACCAGCTTTAATTCGGAATCTGCTTTAACGTAGGTTCTCAACTCTTCCATAAAAGGCAGAACCAGCGGGTAATCTTCGAGAGCTACCTGCAGCATGACATCTTCTGCTTCTTCAACTTGCCGAAGTGCCTGCTTGATGATATTCAACAGCTGATCTTCGTGTTGTTTTAATTCTTGTTTGATTACTTTTTCAGCGATTTTTACACTTAGTGATAACAAGAACGGTTCCGATTGTTGAATTATTTGAGCCTTTTCTGAGTACGCTGTTTCGATTAAGCTATTCATCTCTTGGCGTTTTTGTTGAAATTGTTCTTCTATTGTTGCAAGCCCTTTGTCATATCCGGCTTGAAATCCTTGTAGAGCCGATTCTTCGCCCAGTCTTTTTGCTTCTAGCTCTGCCTCTTCCCGCTTTTCCACCCACCACTGTTCAATGGTTTGCTGCGCATCTTGTTTCTGAATTTCTAATTGATCCTTTAATAACTTTGCTTGAGCATCCAAATGTTCGATGTCTTCCCGTAAACTTCTTCTTTGTTGTTGCGAGTCAACTGCTCTTTCAATAAAATCTAGTTTTTTTGTTTCAATTTTTTTTGTGCCAATTATTTTTTTTTCACTTATTAAAGAAGCTGCCTGGGAGTGGCTGCGGATAATATTAGACAATCAACTCATCTCCTTTGCCGCGAGAAACTGCGATTTCACCTTTTTCTTCGAGACTTCTCATTAGCGAGACAATACTTGTTTGGGCATTTTCTACATCTTTCAGTTTCACTGGCCCCATCACATCAATTTCATCACGGATGAGATCCGCACGCCGCGTTGACATGTTGGCATATATGGCATCTTTTACTTCCTCACTTGCCACTTTCAAGGCAAACGTTAAATTCGTATCGTTAACGTCACGAATAACCCGTTGAATGGATCGGGAATCCAAATTGATAATGTCTTCAAAGACGAATAGACGTTTCTTAATTTCCGCAACCAAATCCGGATTCTCTTTTTCCAGCGCTGAAAGGATTGCTCTCTCTGTTCCAAGGTCAATCTTATTCAGTACACGGACAATCGACTCAACTCCGCCGGTTGCAGTGTAATCCTGAGTTCCGGAAGCCGAGAGCTTCCGCTCCAAAATTTGTTCTATTTGAAAGATAACTTCAGGGGAGGTGCTTTCCATAAGTGCAATTCTCCGCGCAACCTCTGCTTGTTTCTCGCCAGGAAGCTGGGATAGGATTTCGGAAGATTGCTTAGCATCTAAATAGGACAGAACCAATGCAATAGTTTGCGCATGCTCATGCTGCAGAATATTCAATATCTGGTTTGGATCTGCTTTTCTCGCGAAATGAAAAGGTTTCACTTGCAGGCGATTCGACAAGCGCCCGATGGTTTCCATCGCTTTTTCTTTACCCAGCGCTTTTTCCAAAATGCTCCGAGCATAGCCTAAACCGCCTTCGTTCAGGTAATCTTGCCCCACCATCATTTCATAGAATTCATCAATAATCGCCTCTGTCTGACTGTTTGGCAATTGACGAACGTTCGCAATCTCCATCGTCAGCAAGTCAATTTCGGCTTCTGTCAATTGCTTAAACAAATCAACCGAAACATCCGGTCCAAGCCCTACAAGTAAAACCGCTACTTTCTGCACACCCGTTAATTCTTTTGTTATATTAACCATTTATTACGCTCCTAGTCATCCGCCATCCACGTTCGCAGCAATTTAGCAAAATCTTCAGGTCTTTCTTGAGCAAGTTTTTCAATTGTCTTTTGCTTTGGATTTGATTTTGAACCAAATGCAGATAAATCGATCTCTTCTTCAAGTTCTACTTGATTTGACTTGGCCAAAGCCTGTTCAAATCCGCCAAACTCATACTCTTCTTCAAAAATTTCTTCTTGTTTCTTTCTGCGAAGCAACAACAATACAACGACGATGATGAGCACTAAAACAATCGCCGCAGCAACTATCCAAAGAATATTATTTGGTATACCTGCCAGGAATGTTGTCTCCGGCTCTTCGTCTTCAACTGCCGGACGTCCCTGGAACTCTGTTGCAAAAACAGAAATTCGGTCTTCCAGCTCTGCCTCAGTTGCAGGAAATTCATTCATACTCAATGAGGTACTGACAGCATTTTTCAATAAGTTACTGATATCCGTTACATTTTCCTGTGTTAAGCTGGCTGGATTCTCAGGAACTGGCGGTTCCACACCTACGTTGATTGTAATATCATCGATTACGTATGGACTCATCTCGATTTGCCGATTGATCCGATTGACTTCGCTATTGATTCGCTCTTCTGTTCGTTCAGATTCGCTATTGCCTGCTCCATCTACACCCGGATAATTAGCTACTTCTGTTTCACCCGTTCCCGCTGCA
>JASLAI010000247.1 GCA_030147225.1 Planococcus sp. (in: firmicutes)
GTCTAGTACTGCTTATTCATAAGCTACGATCCGCTCCGCGATCTTGTCCGGTGTACCAATCAAGTTCGGGCGCAAGCCACGATTTGATAACGAATAATCTTACAATTTTAGTTGCTGCTCCAACTGTGATTTGCTGACAAAATCATCGTATCCAACATAACCGTCCGTTTCTTTCACATCAGTAATGCGCGCGTATTCTTCAGCAACTTGCTCTTCTGTATCACGGCAAATCACATACGCGGCCATGCCGAATGTTTGCAAAGGCGATCTGCCCGTTTGTTGACGCAGCTCTTTCATGCCATTAATTTTCTCTCGGATTTCTTCCAGGGTTCCTCCATGCATCACATAGGAATCACACGATTCTACGATTGATTTCTTGCCTCGCGGGCTTTCTCCGCCAGCGTATAGAGTTGGGTGCGGACGCTGCACCGGTTTAGGTTCAAGACGCGCGTTTTGAATATCGTAATATTTTCCTTTAAATGAAAATTCTTCTTGCGTCCACATGCCTTTGACGATTTTCAAAAACTCGTCCGTTCGATCGTAGCGCTCATCGTGTTCTGTAAACTCTCCGCCATATTGCCTTGCCTCTTCTGCCCACCAAGCTGATACTACGTTCAACGTAAAACGGCCGTTTGATAGTTGATCAATATTGGCCGCCATTTTTGCAGCAATTGCCGGATTATGAAACGCGGGACGAATGGCTGTCATAATTTCGATTTTTTCAGTCACTGCTGCCAACGCTGCCGCAGTAGACCAGGCTTCAAGAGAATCAGCTGCCATCCCTTTAATATCATTCAAATTCAATTCCGCAATCAAAGTAGTGTCATAACCCCATTTTTCTGCGGATTGAACAACTTTTTTCGCATACTCAAATGTTGGCGGCATCTGTTCGTCATCTACGTTCCGCAACCAACCGCCAAAAATCGGCAACCAAAATCCATATTTCATCTCGCTTCACACCTTCCTGCTTGAATCAATTTCTCAAAAGATTCAATCTTTAAAAGAATAAAGAAAGTATACAATAAAACCTTCAATCCTTACCAGTAAACTAGACTTTAAAATTATGAAGAAAATAAAGGCCAAGTTACCGCCTTTACAAAATCCGGTTATTTAGCAAATGAAGCCGGCATGACCACTGCAGTGACTTCTCCTGTCGCACATAGAGTTTCACCTGCATAGACTTCTATTTGCACCTTGAATTTCTTCGGATGGATTTCTTCAACTGTGCCTACCGCCTTTAAAGCAATTCCTTGAGGAGTCGGCTTCAAATAATCAACATGCAGGGAAGCTGTAACAAAACGCGGCGGCCCTTCTCCACTGCCAGGCTCGAAGCCATTTTTTCGATGGAGCGCCAGCGATGCGGATCCTGTCCCGTGACAGTCTACAAGGGAAGCGATCAATCCGCCGTATACAAATCCAGGAATGGCTGTATGCTCAATTTTCGGTGTATACCAAGTTATAGTTTCTTGACCATTCCATCCCGTACGGAATTTATGGCCGTTCTTGTTCAGACGCCCGCAACCGTAACACCAGGCAAAGTCTTCTGCGTAGTCGTCCTGAATAGCGTATTCAATCGTTTCTGTCATAGATCTCCCTCACTTCTTAAGTATAAGTTTTTACTTTCAATATTGTTATGTCCTCTATATTATGCTGAAATCAACTATTTTCTAGTCACGAATCGTTTAACTGCATAGTTGGCGGGGAACACAAAAAATATAACTGGAAGATAGCCGAAAGGGAGTCGAATTTACATGAAATCTTATAGTGTAGCACCAAATCAGGACGCTTCCCGCTGGATTGTAAAATTGGAAGATGTCGCACCCACAGATTCTTATACGTCTAAAGATGGTGCAATCGCGGCTGCGGAAGAACTGGCCAAAAACAATAGCCCCAGTAAAGTAGAGATTTTAGATGAAAATCACAATATCCTCGATACAAAAGAATACTGATGAAACTCGGGGTTAGATGATCCCGGGTTTTTTAGTTGTAAGAGATTTTTTCATTCTCTCTTAGGAAAAGCAGAATAAAAATGAAAAGGAAAAAGCATGATCCTTTTCATCAGATCATGCTTTTCCTTTTCCATCCCTCTAAAATCCTGAGGGACTTTTGCACGCGGAAAATTCTATTAAATTCTTTCTACAAACTGTACATTTCTGACGAATACGAAACTCTCGTCATTGCAGTTTAGTTACGCTGACTGTCACTTGCCGATAGGGCAATAAGGTTCACATCTACTTCTCAGTGAAATTGTTGGTTCTGCAGTCAGGCTTTCAATTGCACTTCCACAAAAAACTTACGGCTTACTGTTTGAAACACTTTCCGGATAGAAACCCGAGTAACAATGGTTCCTGACAAGAGTGAATATCGTCAGTAAAGCAAATTTCCCGCCAAGGCTGTGCAGTTTCTCGTCAGAAGGCGATTCTGGATCGGATCCAGTCGTATTCTTCCGACGGTGATTCCGCCTTGTACTCATATAGTACCCACCCTTCTATTATAATTAAACCTATTTTTAAAATATTTTTTATTAAATTCTGAATAATATTTTTACTTTTCGCTATTCTCCCTCTATACTATTAATTAGTTCGAAATCCGTAATACATAGAGGAGAGATTCATATGGTTAAAAGTTTGCCGGCACGTTCTGCCGTTCCTGTTGAAGAGACGTGGGATACATCCAGTTTATTTGCTAATTCCGAAGAGTTTGACCGCGCATTAGAAAGTTTGGAAAAAGAAGTGGACGCTTTCAATCAAAAAACTCAGGGAACGATTACCGATGTTCCCTCCATCATCCAAGCTTTAACCGATTACGAATCCCTTATCGAAAAACTAGTTCCGATAAGTACGTACGCCAGTCTGACAATCAGTATCGACCAAACAAACGACCAATCACAAATGCAATCCAGCAAATTCAGTGCAGCTTCCGCTAAAATCAGCAGCAAGCTGTCTTTCATCAGTAGTGAACTCTTGGCTCTACCGAAAGAAACACTGGCACAGGCTATGAAGGAATCAGCTGAGTTCAGCGTATTCCTGGAGAAACTGCTGCGTAAAAAACCTTATCAATTGCATCCCGAAGTGGAAAAAAGCTTAGCTGCGTATTCGTCCACATTCAGTGCGCCTTACGGTCTTTACAACACAACGAAAATGGTCGATATGAATTTCGAAGATTTTGAAGTAAAAGGTCAAAAGTATCCGCTCAGCTATGTTTCCTTCGAAGGCGATTGGGAAGCAGAGCCCGATCCAGAGCTTCGCCGCGCAGCTTTTGAAGCTTTTTCGAATAAATTAAAGGACTATCAGCATACGACCGCCAAAACGTATGATATGCAATTGCAGACAGAAAAAACGACGGCAGATCTGCGTGGCTATGACAGCATCTTTGACTACCTGCTCTTTAACCAGGAAGTAGACCGCTCGCTCTACAATCGCCAAATCGACTTGATCACTAAAGAGCTTGCACCGCATATGCAAAAATACGCAAAATTATTGCAGAAGGTGCACGGCCTCGACCGGATGACCTTTGCCGATCTAAAAATTTCCCTGGATCCGAGTTATGAGCCGGAAATCACAGTAGAAGAATCCAAACAATACATCGATGATGCCCTCTCTATCATGGGTACTGATTATATCGAAATGGTCAACCGCTCTTATTCCGAAAGATGGATCGACTTTGCTCAAAACAAAGGAAAATCCACCGGCGCGTTCTGTTCGAGTCCACATGGTGATCACCCTTATATTTTGATCTCATGGACAGGTCGTATGAACGAAGTTTTTGTGCTTGCCCACGAGCTCGGACATGCTGGCCATTTCTATAACGCCAATCGTGAGCAGAATGTCTTTAATGCACGTCCTTCTCTTTACTTTATCGAAGCACCTTCAACAATGAATGAAATGCTCGTAGCCAATCACTTATTGAAGAATTCGGAGGATCCGAAGTTCAAGCGCTGGGTCATTTCATCGGTTGTCGCGAGAACCTATTACCATAACTTTGTTACTCATCTGCTTGAAGCGGCTTATCAGCGAAAAGTCTACGAACGGATTGACGCCGGACAAAGTGTCAACGCAGGAATTTTAAACACGATCAAACGCGGCGTGCTGGAGGAATTCTGGGGAGATGCCGTCGATATTACGGATGGCGCCGAATTGACTTGGATGCGCCAACCACATTATTACATGGGCCTATATCCGTATACCTACAGTGCGGGATTAACCATTTCTACTCAAGTATCGAAACGAATTCTAAATCAAGGCCAGCCAGCGGTAGAAGAATGGCTGGAGGTTTTGAAAGCTGGCGGCACGAAGAATCCTGTGGAACTTGCTCAGATGGCAGGAGTCGACATCACCACCGACCAGCCGCTGCGTGACACCATTGCATATATCGGCGAACTGGTGGATGAATTGGTGCGGTTGACAGAAGAGATCGAAGCAAAAGAATAAAAGCGCAAGCACTATGTAGATTCGATGGGCACAAGATAGACCGGCGAAGCGGCGCTTTTTGCCGCACAGCTGGGCTGGAAGCTTTAACACTACTGGTTGACTTTTCCATCTTTGCTAAGAATGAAGCTAAAAAGAGCCGTACACACATGTGTGTACGGCTCTTTTTAGGATTTCTTATACTGCCACAGCAACAACTGTTCCACAAAAATGGCGATAATAGGACCCGTAATCAGTCCGTTCGACAATGTAGCTGCCAGAACTGATG
>JASLAI010000345.1 GCA_030147225.1 Planococcus sp. (in: firmicutes)
CTTGGCAGTGGATGACTGTACTTATCTGCAACGGCCAGTGCAGTAGCGACAATTAAGTTGTCAGCACCGCTCGTAATCTGTTGATAACCTTGATCTTTGTATTCAACCAGCCAAGCCTCAGCCGGAGATACATGAACGAACATATGAAGGTCCAATGCCAAACCGATTGAATCGAATCCTGGACCCAAATTGGCTGTTGAAGCAGGAACAGTCACAGAGAATTCTTTCCAGCTCATATCTTCACTCCTTTTTTTAGATCCTCCCAAAAACGTTCCATATCTTCCGGCACAAGAAGTGCTTTGTGCTGATTAACTGAAATCGCTGTTTCAGGATCTTTTAACCCGTTGCCAGTCAGTACGGCAACCACTTTCGATCCTTGTTTCAGCGCTCCACTTTCCACTTGTTTTTTGATGCCCGCGATAGAAGCACAAGACGCCGGTTCAGCAAATACGCCTTCAGTTGAAGCCAGAAGCTGATAAGCTTTCAAGATTTCTTCATCGGTAGCCGCCAAAATTGTTCCATTCGATTGATCCAAGGCATCGAGTGCCAACTGCCAGCTTGCTGGATTGCCGATGCGGATAGCAGTTGCCACCGTCTCTGGATTTTTCACAACTTCATTATTAACGATTGGTGCTGCTCCGGCTGCCTGGACGCCTAGAAGCGTCGGGCGTTTTTCGCCAGTACGTTCTGCATATTCTGTAAAGCCTTTCCACGATGCCGAGATATTGCCGGCGTTGCCAACTGGCAATGCAAAAATATCCGGTACTTGCCCTAATTGGTCAATCACTTCAAAAGCGATGGTTTTCTGTCCTTCCAGTCGATATGGATTTACGGAATTGACAAGTGCAATGCCCGCTTCCTGACCAACTTCACGTACCATTTGAAGAGCTTCATCAAAATTACCTTTAATTTCGAGAATTTCCGCTCCGTACATTTTTGCCTGTGCTAGTTTTCCAAGCGCGATGCGCCCTTCCGGAATTACAACGATTGTACGCATACCCGCTCTTGCACCATAGGCAGCTGCAGAAGCAGAGGTATTGCCCGTTGACGCACATACTAAAACTGTTTTACCTTCTTCTTTTGCTTTAGCGACAGCCATAACCATGCCGCGGTCTTTAAAAGAGCCGGTCGGGTTTGCCCCTTCCAGTTTCACATAGAGATCTATGCCCCATTCTTTTGATAATCTCTCCAGATGCACTAACGGCGTATTTCCTTCCTGCAATGTCAGTGAAGGTGTATTTTCTGTAACTGGAAGCCACTCTTTATGTTCTTCAATTAATCCTTGCCATCTCATGCTGTTTCCTCCCCTTCTATGCGGTAATGGCTGATGACGCTTGCCGTTCCTTTTAATTCATTTAATACATCCAAATGCTGCTTTCTTGAAATTTGATGCGTAAGCAGCACCAACTCGGCTTTGTCCTCGCCATCTGCTGGGGACTGCACCACAGATTGGATGCTAGCGCCGTGTTTGCTGTAGACAGCTGTCATTTTCGATAAGACGCCAACTTCATCATTTACCAGCAGACGATGGCAATATTTTGCAAAGCGCTTAGATTCCGGTTTAATGACACGCTCGTGCTGGGCAGCATGTGCACGTTTTCCGTTGACGCCAAGCTGCAGATTCCGGCACGCTGCGATAATATCCGATACAACTGAAGTTGCTGTCGGAAGTGAACCTGCTCCAGGGCCATAGAGCATCGTTTCGCCTACTGCTTCTCCATAGATGTAAACAGCATTGAATTCATTATTGACCGAAGCTAGCGGATGCGAGTTTGCCAGGAAGATTGGTTCCACAGATACTTCGATGCCGTCTTCATCTTTAGTTGAAGAACCGACCATTTTCATGGTATAACCAAACTTATTCGCAAGTTCAAGATCGCCGTCGCGGATATCTTTCATCCCTCTGACAAGCACATCATCCAGATGTACTTCTGTCGAAAAGGCCAGGGAAGACAAGATAACCATCTTCCGAGCTGCATCGAGTCCATCTACGTCTGAAGACGGATCTGCCTCGGCGTAACCCAGTTTTGTTGCTTCAGCTAATGCATCATCATATGTCATATTCTCTTTTTTCATTTTTGTCATAATGAAATTTGTTGTACCATTGACAATCCCCATCAAACTGGAGATACGGTCAGAAGCAAGTCCATCTTCCAATGTCCGAATAATCGGTACACCACCGGCAACACTTGCTTCATAGAAAAGGTCGCATTTTTCGGCGTCTGCCAATTTCAATAGCTCATGGCCATATTCAGCCATAACATCCTTATTGGCGGTAACAACTTGTTTACCCGATCTGAGCGCTTTTTCAATAGCCGATTTGGCACCATCGATGCCGCCCATCACTTCTACGATAATATCGAGAGAAGAATCATTCAAAATTTCTTCTATATCCGTCGTGAATACACTCGGATCTAAACTGGAAATCCGGTCTTTATTAGCATTTCTGACCAGTACTTTCCTGATTGAAACTTGGGCACCTAACTTATGATGCAAATCCTGCTGATGCTGCTGAATGATTTTAGCAACTCCGCTGCCCACTGTTCCAAGGCCTAATAATCCGATTGAAATTTCATTTTTCATTGACGATTCCTCCCATGGTGTGTACACTGTGAAAAAACAGCTGTTTTTGTCATAGGGACATTATAGTATTATATCTTAGTTAAAACAACCCTTTTACAGACTATTAAACAAGATGGGACTTGATTGGATGAAAGTGAGCAAATTCGGCGGTACTTCAGTAGCTAGTGCACAACAGATAAAAAAAGTGGCAGCAATCGTCAAAGCGGAGCCTTCGCGCAAGATTGTCGTCGTCTCTGCTCCCGGCAAGAGATTTGATGGAGATATGAAAGTGACAGATTTGCTGATTCATTTATCGGCAGCAGCACTCCGTGATGAACCGACAGAGGCTGCCCTTGCAAAAGTCGTAGCAAGATATTCGGAAATTGCTGATGAATTGGGACTGGGTAATGACATTAAACAAGTCATCGAAACAGACCTCTTAAACCGTCTTCAAGCAGATAAAAGTTCTCCCCCTCTATTTGCAGACTCGATCAAAGCAAGCGGTGAAGACAATTCCGCAAAATTGATTGCTGCTTACCTGACTTCTATCGGTCTGGATGCAGACTATGTGAATCCACTGGATGCCGGGTTGTTTGTCAACGACTTGCCGGAACGGGCTCAGGCACTTCCTGAAGCCTATGACAGATTAGCAGAACTGCGTCATAAAGAAACCATCACTGTCTTCCCCGGCTTTTTCGGTTATACGAAAGAAGGGCTGTTGCGGACATTCGAACGCGGCGGCTCGGACATTACTGGTTCGATTCTTGCTGCTGCAGTCAAAGCAGAGTTGTATGAGAATTTTACCGATGTAGATTGTGTGTTCGCGGCCAATCCACGAGTTGTGAATAATCCTGCAGAAATTGAGCAGATGACTTACCGTGAAATGCGCGAGCTTTCGTATGCAGGATTTGCAGTTTTGCATGATGAAGCATTGATGCCCGTTTTTAAAGCAGCGGTTCCTTTATGTATCCGCAATACCAATAACCCGGCTGCACCTGGAACAATGATTGTTGCAGAGCGTGACCATTCGCTTCGCCCCGTTACAGGAATCTCAGCAGACAGCGGCTTCTCAACACTATATGTCAGCAAATACTTGATGAACCGCGAGATTGGATTTGGCCGCAAATTGCTGCAAATATTAGAAGACGAAGAAATTTCATATGAACATATTCCTTCTGGCATTGATAACCTGTCTGTTATTCTGCGCAGCCATCAATTGACTGCCGATAAAGAACAGCGCATTATTGAGCGAGTAAAAGTAGAACTTCAGGCTGACGACGTCCATATCCGAAATGATTTTTCAATGATCGTCCTTGTTGGCGAAGGCATGAACAATACAAAAGGCCTCACTGCCCGTGCCGCTCAGGCCTTTGCGAGAACCGGTGTCAATATTGAAATGATTAACCAGGGTTCTTCAGAAGTGAGTTTGGTATTCGGCATCCTGAAAGAAGATGAACAAAAGATATTAAACGAA
>JASLAI010000349.1 GCA_030147225.1 Planococcus sp. (in: firmicutes)
CGGAATGACGACAAGCAATTGGCGTTTCGTCCCAGGCAGGTCAAGCCCAATCTCTTGGCCGAACACCGCATTGTCCTGCCGTTCAATAATGACTTTTGAAAAAGCTTCCGCTGTGGACAATTGATTCAATTCTTGAATCTGCTCCAAGAAAGCGCCTTTACTTTCAGTCGCTGTGCTGCCTTTGATCATCCAAAATGTTCCCAGCGGCAAAGCCACTAACAGCAACAGCAATATCGCAATCAGCACCAAAAAAGAATTTCGCCAGACACTCATCATCAATTTAGCGCTTTTCCAGAAGCCCGATTCCTTTGTTTCTCCTTGCCCTTTCATTTCTTCCAATAAACGTTCGATCTCAGTCAATTTCGGATCTTTCGCCAATGAAACCCCTACTTTCTTATATTCTATTCATCCTTGCTTCATGTTACGATTATCCAAAGGAGCGATCAGCATGGCGGATTGGCGCGAAAAAATTACCAATGTTTCAAAAACCAAAGGCACGACTGCTCCAGAAGGCGCGAAACGCGCCGGATTGGGCTGTCTTGGCCTTATACTAGTAGCTGTTTCCATTCTAACATTACTTATTGCGATTGGTCTTTTCAAAAGCGGCTTTGTATTGATGGGGGTTTTCACTACCATCTTCCTGCTTATTTGCATTGCTACAGCAGCACTCTTGCTTGTGCCGAATAAGCGCAATCCATTGTAAATGTTCGAATTTTTGTTAAAATAGGAGCAATGACACAATCCACTTAAAGGAGTTTTACGAATGACACTCAAAAAAACTTTAACCATCGCCGGTTCAGACACTTCCGGCGGGGCAGGCATACAAGCAGACTTAAAAACTTTCCAGGAACACGGAACTTACGGCATGAATGCATTGACTGTTATCGTGACTATGGATCCTGAAAACGGCTGGAGCCATGGCATTCACCCAATTGCCTTGGATACACTCGATGCCCAATTAAAAACAGCATTCTCTACAGGCGTAGACGCCTTAAAAACGGGCATGCTGCCAACGGTCGACATTATCGAAATGGCCGGAAAAGCGATCGCCGATTCCGGAATTAAAGACGTGGTCATCGATCCGGTAATGGCATGTAAAGGTGAAGACGAAGTTCTCTTCCCTGAAAATGTCGATGCGATGATCAAGTATTTGTTGCCGAATGCAAAAGTTGTTACGCCGAACCTGGTGGAAGCAGGGCAATTATCGGGACAAGGCTCATTGCAAACAGTAGAAGACATGCAGACAGCTGCTGAAAAAATTCACGCACATGGTGCACAATATGTTGTCATCAAAGGCGGCAAACAATTAAAACACGAAAAAGCGGCAGATTTACTGTTTGACGGCAAGACGCATTACCTGCTGACATCTGAAAAAACAGATACCACTTACAATCATGGCGCAGGCTGCACGTTCGCAGCGTCGATCACCGCCAACCTGGCAAACGGCCAATCAGTCAAAGACGCTGTACTGAACGCAAAAATCTTTGTGGCAACAGCAATCCAGCACGGCTGGAAGCTGAACGAATACGTTGGTCCGGTTATGCACGGAGCAGCTTCTAAGTTCACAAAACCTGAAGTTGAAGTAACGGAACTATAAAATATATCAAACCGGCTGCCGCGTAAAGTCATAAATTGACTTTACGCGGCAGCTTTTTTGACGATTGGAAATGTTTTCTCCTCTAAAGCATCCTAATCGCATTCTTCACGACATTTCCCTATACTGATAGAATACCGATTCAATAGGAGGAACATCATGGAACTAGTCGAAGTAAAAAAATTGCAAGTCGAGCTGGATGCATTTGCAGGCAGAGATGTCTACCTTCATTTGGAAACGACAAACGGCTCGTACGCTACACATTTCAACGAAGGCTTTTTCAACGCCGGCGCTTTTATTCGAAACGTCGTCATCAATTACGAACTCGGAAAAGTGGTCGGCGACAGTCCGCATCGCGTTGGACTAAAATTGCCGCATGGCTGGGTCTATGCGCAAGGCATTACCCATTATGAATTGGATGATCAGGGCCGCCTCTTGCTTGCAGGGCATGACGGTACTGGAAAATTGGCGGTGGCGCTGCAGATCAGCGAAACACCGTTCAGTTATTAAGGGAGGGACTTACTATGACAATTCCACAAGAACGCCATGTGCTGGTCGTATTCCCTCACCCCGACGATGAAGCGTTCGGAGTTTCGGGAACGATCACTACACATATTCAGCAAGGCACCTCGGTTACATACGCGTGTCTGACACTTGGCGAAATGGGCCGCAACCTGGGCAACCCACCGTTTGCCACGAGGGAATCATTGCCGGAAATTCGCAAGAAGGAACTTCAAGCCTCCGCTGATGCGATGGGACTGACCGATCTTCGCATGATGGGGCTCCGAGATAAAACGATCGAATTTGAAGACGACGAAAAAATGGTCGGACTGATGACCGATTTAATCGAAGAGTTGAATCCTTCAAAAATCATTACTTTCTATCCGGATTTTGCGGTCCACCCTGACCATGAAGCAACGGCTCGTGCGGTTGTCCGTGCGGTTCGCCGCATGAAAGATCGGCCGACTTTGCATTGCGTCGCCTTTGCAAACAATACGTTGGAGATGCTCGGCCAACCTGATGTGGTCTATGACATCCGTGAAGTCCGCGACCAAAAAATGAATTCCATGAAAGCTCATATCTCTCAAACTGCTTGGATGCTTGAAGAAATGGAACACAAGCTTCAACAAGGAGATACCGAGACTGAAAACTGGCTGACGAAAGAACGTTTCTATAATTATCGATGGCATGAGGATTTTGAAAAATCCTTTTAAAAAACAACCCCTCAATTTTTTATTTTTTGAGGGGTATTTTTTATGGACGTTTTCAGATAATATAAACATTGGCAGTAAAGCGTTTTCAAGGGGGAAAACGCTGTATAATCAATACCAATCATGTGTATTCATGCACGAAGAAAAGGGGAATTATTTGTGAAAAAGTTTTCTACTTCAACCTGGCTATTATTTTTGATTCCTTCTTTACTCGGAATCCTGCTGTTCCTGGTTCCAATTCCAACTGAAGATGGATGGATGGTAACCATTGCCGTTCTTGCCAATCTCATGGCGGGATCCATTGAATCCATTGTACCGTGGATCATGATGGTCATTTTGATTGTCGCAGCATTAGGCTCTTTAGTCTTCATTACAAAAAAAGTTAACGAAACAGAACATGTGTCATTTATCGATAAGCTCTTTAACGTTAGTCTGTTCTGGACCATTGTCCGGATTCTTGGAGCAGTTTTCGCAGTTATGGTCTTGTTCCAAATTGGTCCTGAGCCAATCTGGAGTGAAAATACCGGCGGACTTCTTCTATCAGGAGATGGGTTATTGTCCTTCCTGTTCACTATTTTCTTATTTGCCGGATTGTTCCTGCCGCTTTTGATGAACTTCGGCTTACTGGAATTCTTCGGAACGATGATGGTCAAAATCATGCGTCCACTGTTCCGTTTACCTGGCCGTTCATCTATTGATGCTTTGGCTTCATGGGTCGGAGATGGCACCATCGGCGTATTATTGACAAGCAAGCAGTACGAAGCGAATAAATACACACAGCGTGAAGCAGCAATCATCGGAACGACCTTCTCAGTTGTATCCATTACGTTCGCTATTGTCGTCATCCAAGAAATCGGTCTTGGAACTTACTTCCTGCCTTATTATGCTACTGTCATTTTAGCAGGCATCATTCTGGCACTCATTATGCCGCGCATTTACCCATTATCAAAAAAACCAACCACTTTCATGGATGGTTCGCCACAGGAATCTCAGTCTGAGGATGTTCCAGAAGGCTATAGCGTCGCTTCTCACGGAATTGAAAATGCATTGACGAAAGCGGAAGACAACCGCTCGATCAGCAAGTTTTTCAAAGATGGTTTTAAAAATGTGCTTGATATGTGGATCGGCGTCGCACCAGTAGTCATGGCATTCGGTACGGTTGCATTGATCTTAGCGGAATACACTCCTGTATTCTCCATACTCGGTACGCCATTTGAACCGTATTTACGATTGCTGGGTGTTCCAGAAGCAGCTGAAGCTGCCCAATTGATGGTCGTCGGTTTTGCCGATATGTTCCTGCCCGCTATTCTTGGTGCTGGCATCGAGTCTGAAATGACACGATTTGTCGTTGCTACCATGTCCGTTACTCAATTGATTTATATGTCTGAAGTTGGTGGATTGCTGCTCGGTTCCAAGATCCCTGTCAATATTTTTGATCTGATCATCATCTTCTTGCTTCGGACAATCATCGCTTTGCCGATTGTTGTGGGAGTCGCACATTTATTGTTCTGATTAATACAAAATGCCATCCGCATGACGCGGATGGCATTTTTTGATTTATAGCATACTTTTTATTGGGATTTATTTAAACGAGCTGCAGCTTTTTTTTTAACTTTTCCAGCATATCAAAAGTCATTGCATCCAAATCGTATGAAGCTTTAAAACCCCACTCTGTTTTAGCAGCTGAAGCATCAATGTTATCCGGCCAGCTGTCTGCAATTTCCTGTCTTGCAGGATCGACTGCGTAAGACATTTTAAAATCAGGAATATGCTTGCGAATGGATGCCGCAATCTGTTCTGGTTCAAAGCTCATCGCTGTCACATTAAAGGCATTCCGGTGGATCAATTTGGCAGGATCTGCTTCCATTAAGTCAATGATGGCCTGCAGCGCATCCGGCATATACATCATGTCCATATAAGTGCCTTCCGCAATATAGGACGTATAGCTGCCCTGCTCAATCGCTTTATAATAGATATCTACCGCGTAATCGGTTGTTCCCCCGCCAGGCTGTGCGACATTTGAAATCAACCCTGGGAAACGGACACCGCGCGTGTCGACGCCAAACTTCGTAAAGTAATAGTCACACAGCAGCTCGCCTGCTACCTTATTGACACCGTACATGGTGGTCGGACGCTGCAATGTGTCTTGTGGTGTGTTTTTCTTGGGTGTTGAAGGACCGAACGCGCCAATGGAACTGGGTGTGAAAAATTGCATGCCAAGTTCACGAGATGCTTCGAGCGCATTTACCAAACCGCCCATATTCAGGTTCCAGGCAAGCAGCGGTTTTTCTTCAGCAGTCGCTGACAGCAATGCCGCCATATGAACCATTGTATCCGCTCCAAAATCCTTTGCCAAATCGTGCATTCTCTGTGCATCGGTAACATCCAAAATTTCAAAAGGACCGGATTGATCATCAGTCTGACGGATATCTGTCGCCAATACATTGTCGTTGCCGTAGATGCCGCGCATTTTCCCGACAAGCTCAGACCCTATCTGTCCCAAAGCACCTGTAATCATAATTCGTTCCATTTTCAACACTCCTTTTCCTCAAAACATTTGTCCTGTCTAAAAATACAAAAATAAGCTTGTAAACCTTGTCAATTTAACCTTTAATATTAAGCTATTATAAGATGTTCTCTTTAAAAACACAATTAATTTTTATAAAAAGATTAAACAAAGCCTTCTTTCATTCAACAAAGCTTCTCATATTCATGCATAAATAGTGGACGTTCAATGAATGGAAATACTGCAATCATTTTGCGTTCACTTCATTTGAGACTGTCGGATAAGCATGCTATAATAAATCAGCTTCGGGATTCCTCTCAGATTGAACGGCTATTGTTCCTTTTTTTAATTTTTAAACCTACTATTCCAGTTGGTGAAAGAGGCTTTATTATTAAAAATAATTATTTAAGGAATAAAAATAAGGGGTATAGACATTCATGAGAGAATCGCAAAACAAAAAATTATAAAGAGCAGAGGAGAATTTTCATGAAGAAATTTAGTTTAGCGTTTTTATTATTAGTAGCAATGCTGGTATTGGCAGCTTGCGGCGGTGGATCTACGGAAGAAGACCCAACTACAGATGATGCAGCAGAGAACAGCGGTTCAGGAGAAGATTTACTGGCTAATGTACAAGAAGAAGGAACTTTGGTCATCGGTACCGAAGGAACTTACCCGCCTTTCACTTTCCACGATGCATCCGGAGAATTGACAGGCTTTGATGTTGAAATCGCACGTGAAGTAGCAGAACGTCTTGGAGTTGAAGCTGAATTCCTTGAAACACAGTGGGATGCTATGTTTGCAGGATTGGATGCTGGCCGTTTTGATATGGTTGCCAACCAAGTGGGGATCAATCCGGAACGCCAGGAAAGCTATGAGTTTTCAGATCCTTATATCACTTCCACTGCAGTACTTGTAGTTGCAGAAGACAACACTGAAATTCAAAGCTTTGAAGATTTGGAAGGCAAATTGTCGGCTCAGTCGCTGACAAGCAATTACGCTAAAACGGCAACTTCGTTTGGTGCTGAACTTGAAGGCGTTGAAGGATTCAACCAGGCAATTGAATTATTGAATTCAGGACGCGTTGATGCAACAGTCAATGATAATCTAACCGTTTTGGATTTCCTGAAACAACGTCCCGATGCAAAGGTACAAATTGTCGACGAGTCTGAGGACGCTGCACAAAGTGGATTATTGTTCCGTAAAGACAGTGGCGCAATTGTGGACGAAGTGAATCAAGCATTAGCTGACATGATTGAAGATGGAACTTACGACGAAATTTCCGAAAAATGGTTTGGTGAAAATGTACTTGAATAGTATTTTTTCAGATCCCGTCAGAATGGAGCGGCTTGTGGATATTGCACAATCCTCGTTTCTTCCATTAATCGAGGCAACGATTCAATTTACTCTGCCTCTATCAATCATTTCATTTATTTTAGGATTGATACTGGCAATTTTGACAGCTTTGGCTCGAATTTCAACGGTTAAAATTTTTCAAATCATCGCCCGCGTCTACGTATCCATTATACGCGGAACACCTTTATTGGTTCAGTTGTTCATCTTGTTTTATGGATTGCCGACACTCGGCATCACCATCGATCCATTTCCAGCGGCAGTAATTGGTTTCTCCTTAAACGTCGGAGCTTATGCTTCCGAAGTTATTCGGGCAGCCATCCTGTCCATCCCAAAAGGCCAATGGGAAGCAGCAGATACAATCGGCATGTCTTACACGCAGTCCCTTCGGCGCGTCATTTTGCCGCAGGCATCACGTGTTTCGCTGCCTCCTTTGTCTAATACGTTCATCAGTTTAATTAAAGATACGTCACTCGCATCTCTTATTCTTGTTACTGAGATGTTCAGAGTTGCACAGCAAATTGCCGCGACCAATTATGAGTTCCTATTATTGTATGGACAGGCGGCATTGCTATACTGGATCATCTGCTTTGCCTTGTCACTGGTTCAAGGCAGGCTCGAAAATCGCTTTGACCGCTATGTTTCCAGATAATAAAAGCAGTTCACTGATTGCAGTAAGGAGCCCACTATGATTTCAATCAAAAATTTGCATAAAAAATTTGGCGATCTTGAAGTATTGAAAGGCATTGATGCAGATGTCCAAAAAGGTCAGGCCATTGTGGTCATCGGGCCTTCAGGTTCCGGGAAAACGACTTTCCTGCGCTGCCTCAATACTTTGGAAACCCCCACTTCCGGTTCCGTGACGATTGACGAACAAACCGTCGACTTTTCAAAACCGTTGTCGAAAAAGCAACTCATGGCTTTTCGCAAGCAATCGGCTATGGTCTTTCAGCATTACAACCTATTCCCCCACATGACGGCTCTTGAAAACGTCATGGAAGGGCCAGTCACCGTCCAGAAGCAGGACAAAAAGCTGGCCAGAAAAAAGGCCGAACAGCTCCTGACAAAAGTTGGGCTCGGCGAAAAGATCAATGAATATCCCTTCCAGCTAAGCGGTGGACAGCAGCAGCGTGTCGGCATCGCCCGTGCGCTGGCACTGGAGCCGAAAGTTATGCTGTTCGACGAACCGACATCCGCACTCGATCCCGAATTAGTCGGTGAAGTGCTGCAAGTCATGAAAGACTTGGCCGCTGAAGGCATGACGATGGTTGTGGTGACACATGAAATGCGTTTTGCTAAAGGTGTCGCTGACGAAGTGCTATTCATGGACGAAGGCCGCATTGTTGAACGCGGCAAGCCGGAAGACATTTTCAATCACCCAACAGAAGAACGGACACAGCGCTTTTTAAGTTTAATCCAAAAAGCGGAGACTATTTAAAGAAAAGCGCAAGCAGCCGTTAAGCTCCGACAAGCGCTGGAAGCCTTACCGGTAATGGCGTTTCTTAGCCATTGTTGGTAAGGCTGAAGCGACTCGAGGGGCTGGCTGCTGAAGTCTGGACAATAAGGAAAGCGCAAGCGCCCGTGCAGATTCGACGGGCAAAAAAACAAAAACTCGCGATCCTATTGGATTCGCGAGTTTTTTATTGTCATTTTTCAATAATATGGGATTTAACAGTCAGCTTTTCCAGCTGTACCTGATCCACTTCCACACCCAGGCCTGGCTTTCCGGATAGCAGGACATAAGGATGCCGATAAACCAAATCGCCGATTTCTTCACTGAAAAGCAGTGGTCCCGTCAACTCAGTGCTTTCAATATTAATGCGCGACATGGCCACGTGGTAGCCTGCTGCTGAACCGACAGATGATTCAACCATAGAGCCGATTTGACACAGCATTCCGGCTGCTTCTGCAACTTTAGCCATTTGCACAGCATGGAAAATGCCTGCACATTTCATCAATTTGATATTAATGACGTCGGCGGCCTGCAATCGGATGATTTCGAGCAAGTCTTCCATGGACTGGATGCTTTCATCCGCCATAATTGGGACTGCCGTCTTCGAACGAATCTCAGCTAATCCTCGAATATCCCCCATGCGAATGGGCTGTTCAATCCAGGCAATATTTGCTCCTTCCAGCTGTTTGATCGCCGCTACTGCAATTCCTGCTGACTTCCAGCCTTGATTGACGTCCACACGGATCGGCATTTCTTTACCCACCGCGGCGCGAACCGCTAAAATCCGATCCACGTCTTCCTGTGCCTGCCCTTTCCCTACTTTCAACTTAAGGGAAGCATAGCCCATATCAGCAGCCTTTTTGGCTTTTTCCGCCATGATTTCTGGTGCTTCAATACTTAGGACTCTGGGGTAGTCCAAATGAACAGTCGCC
>JASLAI010000363.1 GCA_030147225.1 Planococcus sp. (in: firmicutes)
GAAGAAGAAATTGCTTATCGTTTGCACCAAGGCCGAATTTTCGTCCCAGTATTTCCACGGAACCGGCAGCACCTGCTCGTATTTTTGCTCAATTCGATTTTTTTGGGTAACAAAGAAAACCGCAAGCGCTATATAATACACACCGATCATTCCCTTGCTCCACAGCGGGAAATAGCGGTTGATCATGACAACGAGGAACACAACCGCAATTATCATGTAAAAGAATGTATAGGACTCCAACAAATCACTCCTTTTATGAAAGGCTTCTATATAATAAGGCTGAATAAAACTATATCGAGTTATTCCTCTGTCTTGCATAACTAGAACTTGTTTATACCGGCACTATCAATTTTACCCCGGTGCCTTTTCCTACCGAGCTGTCAATGTGGATCGACCCTCCATGCAATTGGACAAGCTGTTTCGTAATCGCTAAGCCAAGCCCTGTTCCTGTGCTCGGGTCATGTGTATTCGTACCGCGGTAATAACGGTCAAAAAGCTTATCCAACATTTCCGTTTCCATGCCTTTGCCGTTGTCTTCAATAACAATAACAAACAAGTGCTTCTCAATAGCTGAGATCGATACCTTGATTTTCGTGCCAGACGGATTGTATTTGACTGCATTCGCAATCAAGTTATCGATGATGCGCTGAAACCATTTCGGATCAATTTGAGCGTGTAAGGATTCTGGTGATGGCAAAAAAGTAAACGTCAATCCTACAGTAGAAGGATCGTTAATGAAATTGATGACAATTCGCCGGACAAATTCATTTACGTCCACTTTTTCTTTTGCCAACGGGAGCGCTTGATTTTTCAAACGGAAAGTTAAGGTCAGTTCTTCAAGCAGATCCATCATATAGGATGATTTTTCGTTCATGATTGATGCAAATTTTCTCATTTCCACCGGCGACCATTCGTAACCTGGTGCTTCGAGCATTTGTGCATAGCCCGAAATCGAGGACAAGGGTGTCTTTAAATCGTGCGACAGGCCGCTAATCCAATCTTCTCGGGTCTTCTCCATTTTCTTCTGCTGTTGCTGGTGGAGTTTTAGCTTCTCAGTCAACTGTTCCAGGGTTTCTATAAGATCTTTATACAGCCGATACTTTCTTTTGATTTTCCCTTTTTTATTTATAATGACAGAACCATTTTTCTCATGGACCGGCTTTTCATAACGCCCTTCCCCTAAGTTTTGAATCCATCTCATCATAACAAGGAGAGGTAATGCAAATTTCCTTGCATACCAAAATGTTCCACCAATTATTAACACAAGGAGCGACAATGCAAATAAGAGCAGATTGCGGTCGGTGAACGTCGTCTCCCATGCGCTGAAACTTTGTCTGGAAGTTCCCACAATAACTGCGAGCTCTTCATTGAGGTTTTTCGAAACCGCAACCGATTGATTCGACATTCCTAATTCACCCAGCTGCTTAACTGTATAACTGTTTATTTTTATATTTCCGTAGCTGTCTACAACTTTTCCAGAAAGATCAATTAATTGTATCCAAGCATTTTTTTCTGCTAAGCGGGCTGCTAAATTATCCGTTAAACCAAGTGTCCCGTTTTGCCACGCTATAGTCGGTTCCACTAAAGCAAGAACGTCCTTAGCAATATTTTTTCTTCCATATAATAAGAACAGCGACTCTTTTTCAGCAAATTCGATTTCCCAATAACTTAGCTTTTCACCGCTTTCAGCATCTCCCCACAAACTCTCTGCAATGTCTGCCAACTCAATTTTTCCAGGTAATTTTTCAGGTGTATTTGAAGAATCTGCGACAGTTCCATCAGCTTGAATCAGAATCAACCAGCCTTCTTGGCTTTTCGCTAAATCTTTCAAATCTTTTTCTATCGATGCCCCGCTTTCATCAGAAGACACACGGTTGATGAAATAGCTGGAATCAGCTTTCGATAAATCTTCCTGAACTTCATCTTTTTGAAGTGTGAATCCGATTATGCCCCACACTGTTAGGATGACCAAAAAAGACACTAGCGACAGCAAGAACAGCTGAATAAAAAACTGCACTACAAAACGCTTATGAAGATTCATGGCTTCCTCCCTCCGGCATGAATTTATACCCCAGCCCTCTTACAGTAACGATGAACTTTGGGTCGCTTGGGTTTGCTTCAATCTTTTCTCTTAATTTGCGGATGTGAACCATTACCGTATTGTCTTCTCCTAGAAAATCTTCACCCCATACCGCTTCGTAAATTTGGCTCTTACTGAAGAGCTGCCGGGGATGTTTGCAGAAAAACAACAGCAATTGGTAGACTTGTGCAGGCAATTCAACAGATTGTTTGTGAATTTCCACTTCCCCAGCTCTTGCATTAACAATGAGCGGCCCGTATTGAAATAATGTGTTAACAGTTTTCGGAGGTGTTCCGCCCCTCCTTCTTATATGCGCTTTAATGCGAGCGGCAACTTCCAAAGGGTTGAATGGCTTGGTAATGTAATCATCCGCTCCAACGGCAAATCCAGAGAGCTTATCCAAATCCGTAGAACGGGCCGTCAAAAAGAAGATAGAGGCGTCAGAAACAGCACGAATCAAAGGGCATATTTCAAGTCCGCTTTTCCCCGGCAGCATAACATCAAGCAAAATCAAATCGTATGCTTTTGATTGGCACAAGGATAGAGCTTCTTCTGCAGTTTGTACTATATCTATGAAGTGAAAGTTTTCTCGTCTTAAAATAGTTTCCAGCATTTGAGAAATAGCGGGCTCGTCTTCTACAATTAATAGTTGAGGGTCTTTCATTAAGACGTCTCCTTCCAATAGTTTCCTATCGACTATCATATCACTTCCTGATTTCATCATAAGCGAATTAAGGAAAAATTAAGGTGTTAGCTCTTCTCACTTAAGGAAGGTCCTTTATACTAAAAATATATTCGCTTGGAGAAACAAACATGACGCTGGAGGAGATTTAACATGATGGCCATTTTACAAAGAGAGTTTATTAGCATGTTCAAAAGCATCAAGTCTATTCTTATTATTTTAGTGCTGCTTATTACTTCTTATTTTTCTGCGAAGTACGCAGGAATCTGGGCAAACCTTATTACGTTGTCCGAAAAAGAAGCTTCAGATATTCATACGATGGGGTTGCTTTTTCTCTTATTGCTTTTCGGACAATTGTTCGTTATGAGTCTTTCACATGACAGCATTAATAAAGAAACTCATGAACGCACTATGCGTTTTTTGGTAACACGAACTTCCAGACTTCACATTTTAC
>JASLAI010000036.1 GCA_030147225.1 Planococcus sp. (in: firmicutes)
GTGTAGATGAACATGCGATGGTGATGTTCAACGGAACTCCT
Source organism: Planococcus sp. (in: firmicutes) (assembly GCA_030147225.1). Taxonomy (GTDB): domain Bacteria; phylum Bacillota; class Bacilli; order Bacillales_A; family Planococcaceae; genus Planococcus. The sequence continues at coordinate 42 of JASLAI010000036.1, forward strand.
TTATACGAAGATGAACGGGAAGAGCGGCGTGCCAATCCGGACTGGGGCACCTTGAATTTTGATATTCAAAAAGGAGAAGTTGTCAGCTTTTTGAATATCAAAATTCAAAGTGCCCCAGTCCGGATTGGCACGCCGCTCTTCCCGTTCATCTTCGTATAAAGGAGTTCCGTTGAACATCACCATCGCATGTTCGTCTACACAAAAATGTCCGGGAATCCAATCCAAGATCAAACCGACTTTATGCTCTGCGCATTTGGCGATAAAATATTTTAAATCATCTGCGGTTCCATAGCGGCTGGTTGGAGCAAAATATCCGGTTGTTTGATAACCCCAGGATTCATCAAGCGGATGCTCTGTAATTGGCAGAATTTCTATATGGGTAAAGCCCATATCCAAAATATAAGGAATGAGCTCTGAAGCCAATTCACGATAATTCAAGAAACCTCCTTGCGCATTTCGCTTCCAGGTTCCGATATGTACTTCGTAAATGGCCATAGGTTTTTCAAAATGGTTCTTATTTTGGATTTTCTTTTGCTGCAAAACAGTTTTCGACCACGTATGCTTGGAAGCTGCCGCTACTACTGATTTGGTTTTCGGCCGCATTTCACTCGCTTGAGCATAAGGATCAGATTTCCGCAGCAGTTCTCCGTTTGGTGTTTCAATGATGTATTCATAGGCGTATCCAGTAAGCCTTTGGGGAATCTGCAGCTGCCAAATCGTCGGATCCAAGGGATGCTTCTGCATTCCAAAAATTTCTTCCTGTTGGCTTGCAGGATCTGTACAAGCTACCGCTACGTTAGCCACATCCGGAACCCATATGGTAAATCTTGTTTCATCTGCAGCAACATGCGCTCCAAAGTATAGATATGCATCATTCATTAGCCCTGCATGAAAAGCTTCCAGTTTTTCTTGAGTAAGAAGACTTTGCACGTCATTCATTTTCACACCCCCAAAAATTTAACAATTCCGTGTCTCCTTTAATTCTACATAAGTTATGTAAATCCCTTGTAAAGATGCTTAATTGTTCAAATATTAAGTTAAATATAAAAAATTAGAAGCTTCCTGTTCGAAATGTCTACACATTTCTCACTATTTATGCACTTGTTTGCGGAGAGAATATCTACTACGCTTAAAAGGATATTCGTTATTGAAAGCGAGGCTGAAATTTTTGCAAAAATATAGAGGGTTGTTGCTGGGTGTTTTCTTCAGCATTTTTTTAGCTGCATGCACCCAAGGTATTGAAGATCCACTCGAGTGGGAAATAGAGGATTTTACGTTCACCAATCATAATAATGAAGACTTTGGCTTAGCCAATTTGGAAGGCGAAATATGGCTGGCTGATTTTGTTTTTACTAATTGTACTACCGTCTGTTTGCCAATGATGGCAAATATGACAGACTTACAGGGAAGATTAAAAGAAGAAGGCCTGGATGTTCAAATCGTTTCCTTCAGTGTAGACCCGGCGTTTGATAAACCTGAAATTCTGAAATCATACGCCGAAAATTATGGAGCCGACTTATCCAGCTGGAACTTGCTGACTGGCTATACTCCTCAAGAAATTGATGAATTTGCTATGAAAAATTTCCAAACTTTAGCCCGGAAACCCGCAAATGATGACCAGGTTATTCATGGCACCTATTTTTACCTGGTAAACCAGGAAGGTGTCATCATGAAATCATATGACGGATTAAATCCACCGGTTGAAGAGATTTTGGCTGATGCGAAAATCTTATTGACGGAGGAATAATTATGAAGCAAAAGAAAATATGGATGATTGCATTGGTGCTAGCCGCCGCTGTATTGCTGCTATTTTTCTTTATACCCAGGGAAAATACGCCCTCACCGGAAAGTCGAGTGATTTTGGAGCATTCGTTCAGAACGTACATTGCACCCTCCTGCTTTGAACAAGCTGATGCTACAAATTTTCTCGAAGAAGCGACGCTGGAACAGGCACAAGAACTCAATTATCCCCCGCATTCTTCCTGTACCGAAAAAGCCTTTGAAGGAAATAACGACAGCGGCTTTATCCGTCTCCTTAAAGAACTGGGCATCATGGAAAAAGAATCAAAAGACTGGTAATAAAAACAGACAGAGAGTTTTCTCTGTCTGTTTTTATTCGTTACTGTATTTAGTGGATCACTTTGACACACACCGGAGCCGTCGTCTGGACAATATTCTCAACTGTACAAGGGGCGCCTGAATAATCAACTTTTAAAACAGTTAAGGTATGAGAGTTCTCATTCGCTACGACAATCCATCCATTTCCAGGAATTATGGCAAAATGCCGCGGACCTTCCCCTCCTGAATCCGTTAATCCGACAACTTCCAAGGTTCCGTTATCCTGAACAACAAAAGAAGCAATGCTGTCATGGCCACGATTCGATGCATAAACGAAACGGCCATCACTTGAAACGGCAATTTCCGCACTGGTATTTCTCCCTTTATAGCTGTCAGGAATTAAGGGAAGCAATTGCACAAATTCTAATTGCCCTGAGCGGCTGATCCTATAAACCATCAGCGTAGAGTTTATTTCATTTAAGGAATACACAAAAGGCTTTGTTGGATGAAAACTTAAATGCCGCGGACCTGCTCCTTCTTCCGTTTGAATTGAATAGCGAAGCGCCAGTGAACCTGTATCAGCGTCCAGTTTATACGTTGATATCGTATCACTCCCTAAATCGGACACCAAAAATAAGTTTTTCCCCGGAACCTGTATGACCGAATGTGGATGTGCGGCATCCTGCCTGTCTGCATTCGGTCCAGATCCTTCATGCTTCACGGAAGCCGCCAAATTTCCAATTGCCCCATTCGCATGAAGAGGAAAAACATTAACAGTAGCACTT
>JASLAI010000043.1 GCA_030147225.1 Planococcus sp. (in: firmicutes)
ATCTGTAAGGTTTCTTCAATCGTTTCCAAAAGGTTTTCCTGCGTTTTCTTCAAGGTATCGATTTCGACAATCCCGCGTTCATTTTCACGTGCGGTTTCGATCGAATTTATTTTCAGCATTTCAGAGTTTTTCAGCAGCAAATCATTGGTAGTGGCAGTGACTTGCTTTTGAGCTTCTACTGCTTTTAGCTGCTTGTTCAACGTCAATGCGATAGCAATTTGATTTTTCCACAACGGAATTGATGTCATAATGGAGGACTGAATCTTTTCCGCCAAGGTTTGGTTGGTTTGTTGGATCATTCGGATCTGCGGTGCACTTTGTATGGTGATTTGGCGAGATAGCTGAAGATCATATAAGCGCTTTTCAAGACGATCCACATATTGCACCATATCATTGACTTCTTGATAAACCATTTGATCATGGGAACTTTCCGCTTTTTTACGGAGAGCAGGAATTGTTTCATTCATGATTTCGTCGCGTTTCAGTTCAGCCGCTGCGATGTAAACGTTTAATGCCTGGAAATAAGTTTTATTTTGGTCATAAAGCTGCTCGAGCATTTGAACATCGTCCAGTAGCCCACGTTTTGAATGATCAAGTTGAATGCTGATGCGGTCAACTTGGCTGCTGAGTTTCTGGTACTTGCTCATCATTTCCTGAACCGAATATTTTGCTTTTGAGAACAACTTACGGATTCCGGTTTTTTTTCCTTGCGTCAATTCTTCCGGATTTAATTCCTCCAGTTTTTTCATCAAATCGTGAAGGACGTCACCGACAGGGCCGATGTCTTGGCGTTGCACATGGTCGAGCATTTTATGCGAAAACTGGCTGAGCTGGTTTTGTGCATTGGCACCATAAGTCAGAATGGCTTCGTTATCGCCGGTTGGAATTTGCTTGGCAAGTGCGCGTGCCTTAGCCTGTTCATCTTTTGTTAAACGATCCATTAGAGCAACGGGGCGGCCTTCAGCCTGTTCAGCAACAGCCTGCTCCTGTTTTTCCAATTGCACACCAAAAGGTGATTCCAAAAGATCATCCAATTCACTTTGAGTTGATGGTTTTTCTGTCATGTTCCACGTCTCCCTCTTGTTCAGGTTCTGGCTGTACGAGTAATTTTTGGTTATTGTGCTGATCAACAGCCAACTTTGCATAATCCAATTCCATGCGCAATTTTTCAACATCGCTGGATAGAACATGTTTCAAGTCCTGTTCCATCACTTTGTTTAGTGATAACAGCATTTCCCGCGTATCCTGCAAGGCCACACGCATTTCCTGGTCTTTAACAGGTTGACCAACCAATAGTGTATATTTTTCCGTCAATTCAATGGCTGAATCCAGGTGAGAATAAAAGAAAGGCTCAGCTAAATAAAATTTTCTTGGATTTTGCTGGACGACTGTAATAATTTTGTTGGCAATTTTTGTCATGTCCATTAATTGTTTAAACGATGAAATGGAACGTACTTTATAATAATTGCCTTGAAGTTGTTTGATCTTTTCCTTGCCTTCTTTTATCTGAGTACGCACATTTTTGTATTCACTGCGTGTCATGCCGAGGTTTTTGGAGTCAGAAGAAATCTGGACTTGCTTAATGGTGCTGTTGCTGGCAATATAAGTTCCGGCAGCCACAGCTCCAGAAGCGATCAACCCAATTTCTGCACCCAAATAAAGCACAGGGAACATCACTGTCATCAGAGGCAAACTCACGGATTGCCTTTTAATAAAATTTTCAATCGGCTTTAGGGGCTTCATGCAACGGACCTCCTTCACTGCTACTTAATCTATACGTCCTGAGCACTGAAAAGTTTCATTTCAGCGCTTACTATACCTTATATTTTACGTGAAACAGCAAGTCAATACAAACTTTCGAATCCTTCCGTGAAATTAGGCTTAACTCTTTACAAGCCGGTAAAGATTTGGCACAATGCTAATTAGATAGAAAAGGGGCAGGAAATGATGCACGAAATTGTCTATATAAGAGCGGATTTTGAACCGTGGTGGATGTTTGAAGGCTGGGAAGAAAAAGTCGTTTCACGCCAGGAATTTAGAAGTTCTGAAGATGCTCGTATTTACTTGGAGGACTTAATGGAAAAGTTCGCCCAGCAATTTGCTGAGCACGAACAGAGAGGGATGGCTTTTACTAGTTATTGGAATGAAGAAGAAATGGAATATTGCGAAAAATGCGAAGAAGATTTGCAGATATTTCATGGTCTAATATGGCTATTTAATGGAGAACCACGAACAAGTTTTTAGATTTGTTTGACTTTTGTGGTCAATTTGATATAATAAACGTAACAACATGAAGTCTTCACCAATTACAGCTATTCACATATTTCCAAAAGTGATCAGCAAGTGATGGTACTTTTGGAAATATGTGAATTTTTTTATTGGAAAGATTCCATATTGAAAATTTTTTTACCACAGGAGGTAATTTACATGCAAGAAGGAACAGTTAAATGGTTTAACTCAGAAAAAGGCTTTGGCTTCATCGAAGTTGAAGGCGGAGACGATGTATTCGTACACTTCTCAGCAATCCAAGGCGAAGGCTTTAAAACGCTTGACGAAGGACAACGTGTTGAATTCGAAGTAGAAGAAGGCAACCGCGGACCTCAAGCTACAAACGTTAGCAAAGTTTAATAACCAAGAACCGCTCTTACCGGAGCGGTTCTTTTTTATATAAGCCGAAATTATAAACAGTCGAGTGAAGAACTGTTGCTGCCGCGCCTAATCTTGCTGCTTGTTTGAATCATGATAGTAACTATACTATATATTCCATATCCAGAAGGAAAAAGAGTTTCTCCATTTTATAATCAGACTGATAGTTTCCATGTCACTTTTTCTTAAGAACAATGAAACTGTGCGCTTTGGTATGGCAGGTTTTTATTCGAGGAGAGAGGGGTATAAATAAATGACTAGACAAAGAGAATGTGGGAGGTTTTATAAATGGAAGGCAAAGTTAAATCATTTGATGAAAACAAAGGTGTAGGCATGATTATAGGTGATAATGGAGAAGATTTCTTCTTCGAAGAGATTAATATCAATGTTGATGGATTCCGAAAACTGAATCCGGGCCAACCGGTGAAATTCACGGTATATGAAGGCGTTGCTGATAAAGAGCGCGTAGCGACAAATGTCACATTGGTGTTCTAACGCTAAATGCGACAGCTGCTTGATGACAAGAATGCACAAGGGGGAGAAAACAAATGTCCAATGAATACTTGAACAAGCCATTGCCAAGTGAAAAAGAACAACAGGATTTCTATCAGAAGCTTCGGGCAAAAGTCCAGAATTGGGTGGACAGCAAACCGGGAGTAGTTGGCACAGTCAGCGGGTATGTTCTGTTTGCACCGGATTTGTTCCACCTCTTGACTCGAATGATGTTGGACAGCCGGATTGATGCCAAGAGCAAAGCCGCAGTAGGAGCGGGTATTTTGTATTTTATGGCACCGATTGATTTTCTTCCTGAGCTTCTCGTAGGTCCTGGTGGATTTTTGGATGATATTGTAGTGGCGGTATTTGTTCTTAATACCGTGTTAAACAAATTCCCAACAGAAGTCATAACAGATCACTGGGCAGGGGACGAAGATTTATTGGCACTTGTGAAGAAAATCTCCAACTCAGGGAATAAATACGTTTCTAAATTGCCTGCAGGCCGATTGGTGAAACGTTTTACTAAATAAAGAAACAGAGGAAAAACCATGGATTTGCGCAGATCCATGGCTTTTCTTTGTTTTGATAAATAAATGACCAAACTCCTGTAAGCGAGTTTGGTCATTTTCAAATTGCAAATTGTTTTTAGTTTGTAATGCCTTGTGTTTCTTTCCATTCCAAGAATTCATCATAGCCTAATTGCTTATCAAGGATTGAACCGTCTTCGCGGATTTCAACCACACGGTTTGCGACCGTCTGGATAAACTGATGGTCATGAGAAGTGAAGACCATCGCGCCTTTAAAGGCGATCATGCCATTATTCAATGCCTGGATCGATTCAAGGTCCAAGTGGTTGGTCGGCTCATCGAGCAAAAGGACGTTGGCGTGGGACAGCATCATTTTTGAAAGCATGCAGCGCACTTTTTCGCCACCCGACAAAACTGAAGGTTTCTTTTTCACTTCTTCTCCAGAGAATAGCATTCTGCCGAGGAAGCCGCGCAGGAAGGTTTCACTTTCATCTTCCGGTGAATACTGGCGGAGCCAGTCCACCAATGACAATTCGCTGCCTTCAAAGTAGATGGTGTTATCGATTGGCAAATAAGCGCGAGAAGTTGTAACTCCCCAGCGGATAGAGCCTGCTGCCGGTTCGTCTTCTTCAGCAAGTATGCGAAGAAGAGCAGATTTCGCGAGCGGGTCGCCAATCAGAACGATTTTGTCGTCTTTGTTCATATTGAAGCTGACGTTGTTCAATAATTGCTTGCCATCAACTGTTTGGCTAAGGTCTTTAACTGTCAAAACATCGTTGCCGATTTCGCGGCCGATCGTAAAGTTAACGAATGGATATTTACGGGAAGAGGGACGGATATCATCCAATTCAATTTTATCAAGCATTTTTTTCCGTGACGTAGCTTGCTTCGATTTGGAAGCATTAGCAGAGAAACGGGCAATAAAGGCTTGGAGTTCTTTGATTTTTTCCTCTTTCTTTGAGTTCTGATCTGATGCCAAGCGGGTTGCCAATTGGCTTGATTCGTACCAGAAGTCATAGTTCCCGACATACAGCTGAATTTTACCGAAATCAAGGTCAGCGATATGTGTACATACTTTGTTAAGGAAATGGCGGTCATGCGAAACGACAATAACCGTGTTGGCAAAGTTAATCAAAAACTCTTCCAGCCATTGGATGGCTTTCAAGTCCAGATGGTTGGTAGGCTCATCCAGCAAAAGAACATCAGGTTTGCCGAACAAAGCCTGTGCCAAAAGCACTTTCACTTTGTCTGAACCGGAAAGTTCAGCCATTTTTTTGTCGTGTTGATCTTCGGAAATACCAAGTCCCTGCAGCAGGATGGCTGCTTCAGACTCAGCTTCCCAGCCGTTTAGTTCAGCAAATTCACCTTCAAGTTCAGCCGCACGCATGCCGTCTTCATCAGAAAAATCTTCTTTCATGTAAATGGCATTTTTCTCGGACATAACCTCATACAATTTCTTATGGCCCATAATCACAGTTTCAAGAACCGCATGTTCTTCGTATTCAAAGTGATTCTGCTTTAATACAGCTAAGCGTTCACCAGAACCCATGTAGACATTTCCGGATTGTGCTTCAAGTTCACCGGACAGGATCTTTATGAACGTCGATTTACCAGCACCATTGGCACCAATCAATCCGTAGCAATTGCCGGGGTTAAATTGAATATTTACATCTTCGAATAGTTTGCGGTCACC
>JASLAI010000110.1 GCA_030147225.1 Planococcus sp. (in: firmicutes)
AGATTCCAGGTCTTACGCTGCAGCCTCTTATTGAAAATGCGGTAATCCATGCAATAGAGCCAGAAGAAGATGGCGGCCATATTTGGTTCCGCATCAAAGACCGAGAAGAAGAGGTGTGGATTGAAATTGAAGACAACGGCAAAGGCATGAGTCTGGAAAAACGCCAACAACTCCTTGAAGGTTCGATTGTACCGGCAGAAGGCCATTCGACCGGCATCGGCTTCGCCAATGTTGTCAAAAGGCTGCAGCTATTTTATGGCAAGGAAGACTTGGTGGACGTTGAAAGTGAAATAGGGCAAGGGACAAAAGTGATTTTGAAATTACCGAAAGTCAAGGGGGCGCCTAACCATGATCAAACTGTTGATAGTAGATGACGAGCCGATTGAACGGGACGGCATGCAGACCATTTTGCAGCGTGCTTATAACGATTTTGAAATTAAGCAGGCAAAAAACGGAAAAATAGCGATTGATATAGCAGAATCGTGGAAACCTGACTGGATATTTATGGATATTATGATGCCGGGTATGACTGGGCTGGAAGCGATAGAAAAAATTCAGCAAAAGAACCGAGATATTCAATTTGTTATGGTCACGGCTTTCGATACCTTTGATTACGCTCGTCAAGCGATTAAATTAGGCGTCAAAGACTATTTACTGAAACCAAGTAAAGCCGGAGAAATCGTGGCGACAGTCGGAAAATTACTGGAACAACGTGCTCTAAAAGAACAGGCTTCAGCTGTTCAGCACCAGCAGCAAGAAGATTTTCAAAAAGCGCTGGCGATTGTAGAGACAGACATCGTCACGCAATTGTTGTTTGACCATGTTCATGATGTCCATATTGAATTGCTGGTTGATTTGGTGGAAATTCCTGCGACTGCTGAAAAATTCGTCATGACGGTTTTGGTGCCGGAAGGCTTAGAAAAACTGTATCCACAAGTCAAAGGGAAAATTCGTTTGACTGAAAATGCATGGATAGGAGCGTTGTATGGGCGCCAATTGCCTATCATTGTTTTTCGGAATAAAGAAAAATCCTATCGATCTCAGGCGATTTCATTAGTAAAAGCGATTCTATCTATTTCAGAAAGCCGCCAGGAAGGTTGGTTTGTCGGTATTGGACCGGTCTGTGAATCACTGGAGGATATTCGAAATTCTTATCAAAAATCTCTGATTGCGACAATGGATATGTCGCTGCCGTCGAGATACCGCTTTTCCTCCGATGTTCCATCTCTTGAAAAAGCGGGTGATGCAGCTTTCGTCAAGCAACAGGAGAAAAAATTGTTCGATTTTATTCGTTTAGGAGAGTGGGATTCGATTGACCGTTTGGTGACAGACCTGATCCGCCGGTTTGAACAGGATGGAGCCAATATCCATTGGACCCAGCAGCGGACACTTGAATTTTTATGGATCACTGCGCGGGTTATGGAGGAAATGGGTATTGATGCAACAATTCCCTATTACACGATTCAGGCCAAAGACCATCGGCAATTGCTCGTGGAAACACTTCAAGTTGTCGATAGGCTGAAAAAGGTTTATCTGAAGCATTACGATCGCTTAGAAGTGGATAAAATCCACCAGATCAAGCAATACATCATGGACCATTCCCATAAAGATATTTCGTTGGATGCATTGGCACGGAAAGTCGAATTGAGTCCCATCTATTTGAGTAAAATGTTCAAAGAGAAGTTGGGCGTCAACTACATTGATTTTCTGACTTCCTGCCGAATCGACAAAGCGAAAAAGTTATTGGGTGATCCGCAGAAAAGCTTAAAGGAGATCTCTTTCGAAATCGGTTATCACGAGCCCAATTATTTCAGTAAGGTTTTCAAGAAGATGAATGAGGTTTCTCCGAAGGAATACCGCCGGACACTCCTGACGGAAAGGAAAGATGAGCGCGATGAATAAAAAAATTCGACTGGTCCTACTTTTATTCATTAGTCTGGTTCTTGGGGCCTGTGGTCCTGAAGAGCCGGTCGGCAAAGCCGTGCCTGAAAAAATACCATTTGCTGACAACGATAAAACGATTAAAATCGGATTTTCAATGGATACACTGAAGGAAGAGCGCTGGTTGAAAGACCAGGCCTTATTCAAGAAAGCAGTAGAGGATTTAGGTGCAGAAGTAGAAATTGTAGCAGCTAACGGCGATGATGCATTGCAGCTTATGCAGGCCGAAACACTGATTCAACAAGACATCGACCTTTTGGTTATCGTGCCGCACAATGCGGAGGCTACAGCTGCTATTGTTCATAAAGCGCATCGTGCGGGCATTAAGGTCATTGCCTATGACAGGCTTGTGAAAAATGCAGACATCGATCTGTATGTGTCATTTGATAACGAGCAGGTAGGAGAAATGCAGGCAGCGGCGATTTTAGAGTTAGTGCCAAAAGGGAACTATGTTTATATTGGAGGAGCAACGACCGATAATAATGTTCACTTGATCAAAAAAGGCGTATTCAATGTACTCCAGCCAGCAATCGACCGGGGAGATATTAAAGTTGTCTACGATCAATGGACTGAAGATTGGTCGCCGGAAAAGGCATTTCTCAATATGACAGAAGCGCTTGCAGCGAATAACAACCAAATCGATGCGGTCATTGCTGCCAATGATGCAACTGCTGGTGGCGTTATTCAGGCATTGGAAGCACAGGGCTTAGCCGGAAAAATTCCAGTGGCGGGGCAGGATGCCGAACTTGCTGCCGTGCAGCGGATTGTCGGGAAAACTCAGACGATGACGGTTTATAAGCCAATTCAGACCTTAGCAGAACAAGCTGCTGCTTTAGCTGTCAGAATGGCCAAAGGCGAAACTGTTACTACCGTTAAGTATGTCAACAACGGTAAGATCGACGTGCCATCCCTCCTATTGGCGCCGATACCGGTAACGGCTGAAAATATGCAAAGCACGGTTATTGCGGATGGCTTTCATACAAAAGCAGATGTATATGGTGTGAGCAATGAATAGCGGAGAAGCCTATAAGTCGGAATGTCCAGTTCGTTTTTTTCGAAAGCAAAAAGGGCTTGATGGACAGCCGACTTTCAGTTTTAATCCTGCTGGGAGTCGCTGTCCTTAGTTACGAGCAACTGCAATTCGCGGAGCGTTTCTTTTTGGGCTTTGGCTTGTAAAAGCGAAGGATCTAAAAATCCGCGCAAGTATTCTTCTTTTCTGTTTTTAGAAAGGCAAGTTTGCTTGATCAGCTGCCTGGCTTCAAAAAGAAATTCCAAGTATTGTTCGTAGCTTTCATCAAACTCGTTTTGCAGCTCCTGTTTGATTTTTCTCGCAAGCATGGGGCTTGCGCCGTTTGTGGAAACCGCGATACTCAATTTGCCTCTCTTGAAATGGGCAGGAAAATGGACATTGCCGGCCTCAGCTTCAGTAGCAGCATTCACCAGGCAATTGGGAGGAGCGGCTTTTTGCACAGCCGCATTAACAGTCGGATCGTCCGTAGCAATAATCAGCATGAAGGCTGACTTGGCATCTTTCTGTTCGAAGTTTTTTTGTTTCCAAGAAAGTTTGCTTTCTTCAGCCCAACCGATTATTTCTGGAGTTACCGCCGGACTAATGACCGTCAGCGCCGCACCACTGTCCAACAAACTATCCAGCTTTCGCTTAGCGATGCGCCCGCCGC
>JASLAI010000405.1 GCA_030147225.1 Planococcus sp. (in: firmicutes)
GGTTTCCGCAAGCCGAAGAACAGCCGCAGCGGGATCCACAGCAACACCGGGAATTGGAAGCTCCGCATTTCGCAATCTCCTGCTGTTACGGAGGATGCCCGAACCTTCACCAAAATTTCATCGGCTTTCGGTACCGGCTTATCAAGCTGTTGAAGCTCCAGAACTTCCGGTGCCCCATAACGAGTACAGACCATGGCTTTCATTTTCTGACCTCCTTTTCTTCTGTCCAGTAGGATAGCAGCAATAATACAATATTAGTTGTCGTGTACTGCCATAATTTTTTTTGACACAGGGGCTCGTCATTCTTCTTGCAACAGAGTTCTATGATCAGTAAGCCATTTTCCAGCCCAAAAAATTATCGTTTTTAAGATTTCTTCACATAATAGCTCTTCTTGCTCGGCAATTCCAAACAATTCAGTTGTCCTCCGTAAGCCGCTCCTCCGTCAATCCCAATGATCCGATTGTCGCCAAAATAGACATCGGTATCTCTTGTACCCCGCAGCAAAAATGCCGGTGTATGGCCAAACACAACCGTTTTCTCGCCTGAATAGCCTTTATGGAATTCCTCTCGGATCCAAATGAGGATAAAAGGATCTGTCTGCTGAACCGGCGTACCCGGCTGAACGCCCGCATGGACAAAAACATAGTCATCCGTCTCATGGTAATAGTCCATTTCCTTAATAAAATCGACGTGCTTCCAAAAGACATCTGCCGTTGGAAGTGTCATGTTTTTTATTGAAGGATCATAGCTTTGCAGTGTAGAAAGCGCTCCGTTTCTTGCCCAGCTTGCCTTCGCGCCAGGTTCGTCATTTGCAGCGTCCAGCATCATCTGGTCGTGATTGCCCCTTAACACGATGGCACCCCGCTTTTTCAATTCAATGACCCGCTCCAAAACTCCTTTTGCATCCGGACCTCGGTCCACGTAATCCCCCAATAAAACCAACTGATCTTCGGCGGCATCAAATCTCGCCTGATGCAGCAATTCATCAAAAAGTTCAAACTCTCCGTGAATATCGCTTATGATTAAGGTTCTTTTCATCGTGAACACCCCTCTGCGCTTATTCTATTGAAACTACCATAAATCACAAAAAAACACACCCGCAATTTGAAGGCAGCAGGCGTGAAAATGTAGCTAAGAACCTTTGGCAGACCGTATTTTGTTGCTATAACTGCTTTCATTTTGCAAGTTTTTTTATTAGACGGGCGCTAATATACAGGTAAGCTATTTTTCGCATTTACAGGGACAACTTCGGAATCATTAAAACCTTTGACGATAAGCCATACCGCTAAGCTTATTTCAAAAGCTGCTATCGGCAATGCAAGGAGAGCCCCAACTAATGAAACTTGTTGAATAACACCGAACATGACCAGCAGTGCGCAGATAAATACAAGTACAGCCCCGGTCATGCCTAAGAAAGCGAGAGCTGTCGGCACAAGCTTGGATTTGTAAAAAATATAACTGTACATGATGGTGTTAATGCCGAGGAAAAAAAGCGGCCCGAGCATAAAGGTCCAGTCATGTATGGCAATCAAGGAAGTTCCGACAACTTGAAATGAAGCGGTATCCGGAGCTCCGGCTGCTGCAAATTCACGGCTTACCGTCAATAGAGCAAGCACACTGATCAATCCTACGGTGATGACAACCGCTTCAAGAAAGCGGAAGCAGACGTGCCAAAGTGCGATGGTTTCATTATATTTTCGTAGAATCGGAAACATAGCTGTCGCTGTGCCAATTGCTGATACAACAAGAATCAACTCCATCAGCGCGCCGAGTATCACCTGGTTGCCATGGGCAGAGCCTTCAATCAGATAATCAGAACTATTCAGGATGGGATTGTATAAAAGAACTCCCGCTATTGCCGAAGCTGCTGCAAGAATAAACAAAATCCCGATAAGTTTTGCCGTTTTTTTAGATGTTTTCATTTTTCCTCTTCCCTTCTCGATAACTATTCTTTGGTCGTACTGTGTGCATCACACACCGAGACAAGCTGCCTGATAATCGCTTGTACCTTCGCAGTTGGTTTCGGGTCAACGATAACAGCTGTATTCTCCTTATAAACTGAAACCTGGCGATGTGTATTTATATTTCCGTCTTCTTTACGACTGATTTTGATTGTTATCCTGCGAGCTTTCCTGTTTGAGGTCAATCTGAATCACTGAAATTAAAGGAAGACCAAGATCACGCACTTTCCTCAGCAATCCATGCAACGCTGCCTGATCTGACACCAGACCAGAGAGGACGGTTGTTCCATCGTTTTCATGGGTGAAGGATAAGCCCTCAAACCATTCCACCCACCGGTCATCCAGATGCCCTTTGATACGAACTTCATACCATCCTGGCGCCTCATAGTCATTCATCACCTCTTTTTCCCTATTCATTCTGCCCCTCCTTTGCTGTTCTTATAGCTGCAGCCCTTTGTGACTGGATATGCTCCTTGCTTAATTAAAAGATACATGCACATGTAGTGAGAGCGCATCACCATATGTGGTGATTATTATAGTGATTTATCAAACTTGCGGTTATGTCTGATGCAGCAAAAGCCCCCCAAAGAGATTTAATTTAAAACAAAAACTGCACCGGAATTGTTAGACATAAGTCTATCAATTCTGGTGCAGTTCAAATCCATCTGGTTAGGAGTCGTGTTTTTTTGGTCATAGAAGGCCGAGCTCCTCAGCCCGGCGGATTGCTGCACGCCGGTTGTTCACTTCAAGTTTGCTGTAAATATTTTTGGTATGGGTCCGCATAGTGTTTAAGGACACAATAAGCTCCCGAGCAATATCAGGGCCGCTCATATCGGTTCGGAGCAGCTTCAGTACCTCAAGTTCCCGTTCGCTCAAAGAGTCGCCTAAACTATGTCTGGCAGGAATGTTGATTTCTCTTTGATCAAAGGCCGCTAACAGGCGGCTGACATAATGTGGGGCAATCCTCTTTTTCATAGCAGCTTCAAGCAAGTCCGCCATTGGACTGCCTTCATCCACAAAGATGCGGACATATCCTTCTGGTTCTGCCAGGGACAATGCCCGCTCCAACGGGACAAGTCCAGCAGGAATGCCGCTTTTCAGCTGATCAGCAAGCGCCTTCACAATCAGGATTTCAATGACTCTCCCAAGCCTTCCGCCCTCTTCTGCAGCTTTGAGGAGGCGTTCCAGAAACTCCATTGTTTCAGTCTAGGAACGGTGGTCTGCAAGGCCGCTCTTATAGCCGGTCAAAAGCACTTTGGCCATGGTGATATGCTCAAATTCATGCAGGTAGCTAAGATCGTTAGCGATGGATAGGCCCTGCTCCTGTATCCAGTCGAGTGCGTCTTCCAGTCTTCCTTGCTTGAGCCAGACCCGTGTCTTTATCGCAGCAATAGGCCGGACATTCGGAAAAAAGTCACTTACATACAGTTGTTCTGCCTCCTTGAGCTGCCTGAGTGCATCTTCGAAATCTCCTTGCGCTTCCTTTATCCGGGCCATGGCAACGCGCCAGCGGTAGCGGTTTTGCGGGAAGCCGGTATGCTCACCTTGTTCCTTGCTTTTCAATATATGCTGCAAAGCATTTGGCAGATCGTTATACTCACGGAAGAGCTCGCTGATTCCCACATACATGTCTGCCGTTCCCCGCATTGCAGGTGTGCCTTGTTCCGCAGCCAGCTGCAACCCCCGTTCATATGTGCGCATCGCTTGGCGAAGCAAACCTTGGGTAATCCGGATATCAGCCAAAGCGAGTGATCCCCCGACTGCGTCTGATATGTTAGCAGCCAACTGCAAATTAGCCATGCCTTCGGAATATATGCGGTGTGCCTTCTCTAACTCCCCATTTGTCCAGTAGGCGAGCCCCAAAAGCCCGGCTGCCGCTCCCCGCTGCAGATAGTCGGCTTCAGACGCGAGACCGAGAACTTTCAGGGCGTCCTTGATAACAGAGGATATGTCTCCATGCACCAAGGCTTTTGCTGCACGATAGATAGTAATTGAACTTAAGAGACCTCGAAATTCCTCTTTGTCCTCAACGATCATGCCATCCAAAAAAGACTCGTTCTTTTCATGTCCGCCTGCCATTTCCAGCCACCGTTCCGCGTCTTGCAAACGGTTCTCTACTGACACTGTATCTCCGCCCGACAATAACGCCCAGGCATAGATTACACTAAGGACTGGCCTATGGCGTATAAGCTCATCAGGAATTGCTTTTAGCCAACCAAGCATCGACACTTCCTGGCGATTCCTGCGTATGGCTGCCCACGCCAGCTCGATCAAGCTCGCTGCTCGGGCATAATCTTCGGCAGCAAGTGCATGGCGAATCGCATCAGCTGCAAAGCCCTCTTTTTCATACCAGGTACTCGCGCGCAAGTGCAGATCAGCTAACTTGCCATGCTGCTCTTCTTTCAAATACGCATACAAGACCTCGGCAAAAAGATGATGGTAGCGATACCAGTGGCGCGTTTCATCTAACGGTACAACGAAGAAGTTGCCCTGCTCCAACGCCTCTAATTGCATGGTCCCATCATGCCTGCCAGTGACAGCATCGCAAAGCGGCCCGTTTAACCGGTCGAGAATGGAGGTCTGAAGCAAAAAGGTCCTGACATGTCTTGGCTGCAGCTGCAGGACCTCTTCGACCAGAT
>JASLAI010000214.1 GCA_030147225.1 Planococcus sp. (in: firmicutes)
TGTGCATGAAGTGATTTCCTCAATGCCAATCTCTCGATTTTTCATTTCAGCTGTTGTTCCGTCTTTAAAATTAACAGTCGCTGTTTTGTTGATTTCTTCTTCATTCAAAGCGAAACCGTGCGGTCCTTCTGGAGCTGTGACCGCTTTGTTGAATTCCGTTTTCATTTCAGACAAAGGAATTAAATCCTGTGGACGTTTAGGCCCTGACAGGTTTGGTTCGATTATAGAAAGATCAAGTTCGATTGTATCTGTGTAAAGAGGATCTTTGTCGGCTTCGAAGAACATGTCGTTTTCCTGAAGATACGCTTTAACGATTGCGATATGGTCATCTTCACGGCCTGTCAAACGCAAGTAATCCAATGCTTCTTCATCAACTGGGAAGAAACCGCAAGTAGCGCCATATTCCGGTGCCATATTGGCGATTGTTGAACGGTCAGCAAGCGGTAAAGTCGTAACACCTTGACCATAGAATTCAACAAACTTACCTACTACGCCTTTTTGGCGGAGAACTTGTGTAATTTTAAGTGCCAAGTCAGTAGCAGTCGCGCCGTTTGGCAATGCATTTGTCAATTTAACCCCGATAACTTCAGGAATTGGGAAGAATGATGGCTGTCCAAGCATTCCAGCTTCAGCTTCGATACCGCCAACACCCCATCCAAGAACTCCAAGTCCGTTGATCATTGTGGTATGTGAATCTGTACCTACCAATGTATCTGGATAAGCTTCGAATGTGCCGTCTTCATTTGGAGTAGCATGTACTACATTTGCCAGATACTCAAGGTTTACCTGGTGGACAATACCGGTTTCCGGTGGAACTGCACGGTAGTTGTCATATGCTTTTTGAGCCCAGCTCAAGAACTGGTAACGCTCTGCATTACGTTCAAATTCAAGTTTCGTGTTAAATTTCAATGCTTCGTTTGTTCCGTAGCTGTCTACTTGTACTGAGTGGTCAACTACAAGGTCAACCGGTACATCCGGATTGATTTTGTTCGGGTCTCCACCCATTTCAGCCATTGCTGAACGAAGTGCAGCTAAATCAACTACTACTGGTACCCCAGTGAAATCCTGAAGGATAACACGTGATGGTTTGAATGGAACTTCGGCTTCTTTGTTCGCATCTTTGCCCCATTTTGCTAACTCTTCAACATGTTCGTCTTTAATGACGTAACCATCATGCTGACGCAGGACAGATTCTAATAGTACTTTAATTGAATAAGGAAGGCGTGATACTTTCGCGATCCCTGCTTCTTCTAATGCAGCCAAACGGTAATAATTATACGTTTTGCCATTTAGCTCGAAAGAAGTGCGGCTGTTGTGCAAACTGCTCTTTGCCATGTGTGTGTTCCTCCTTTAAATCTTCTGAAAAGGCCCGTGACAGCACTTTTCTCCTCTTCCATCATACCGAAAGCAGGAGCATAAGTAAATTACATTAAAATTATACAAAGTGATAAGTTTTCTGAATCACTAAGCGATCATTCAATTGAGTTTGCTTAATGTCTCTTCCAGTTGTTTAAAATGACGTTTTTCATGTAAACCTACAAATGGAAACCACTGAATGAGCGGCACTTTCCCAAATACCGGGTGATCCATCGACTTTTTTTTGAGCTGCTCAGGCGTAGCACGACCAAAAACTTCATAAAGAAAATTATGTGAAGCATTCAGACGCCTTTTCATCTCTTCTAGTGTAACAAATTCGTCAGTCGGCACTACATGCTTCGGTGCTTTTACTTTAAACGAACGGCTAATTGTCAGCGCTATCGGTTTTTTAAAAGTTTTTACGCTCGTATCTTTTGCTAGTTCATGCGAAATACCTTTTGCAACAGTATTTTCCATCAACTGAAGATGATCCAGAATCTGAATAGGTGACCATTCTTCCGGTGACGGTTTTTTGTTTAGTTTTTCATCAGTCATCCCCTCCACTGCTTGAAGAATCTGGTTTCTGATTTTTGCATTGTCTTCTCTGAACATGTTGAAATCCACCTTCATTTCATCTAAATGCCTATCCTTATTAACATACCCTAATCTGCATAAATTATATACATGCAGCATTGTGTGTTTTTCATTTAGTATGCACATCTTGAAATGGGGTCTTACAGTTGTTTCCTATAAGGGAAAATACGTTCTATTTATCTGAATTAATGGTATAATTAAAGGAAATTCTTTAGAAGAGGTGACGCATGATGCCTTATGGTTATGAGAAATTCCGGCTGGACAATGGCATTAGCCCGAACACAGTTGTCCATGAAGTCCAATTGATCCGTTCGCTCTTCGCATTTCTTAGACATACGTATAAAAAACCGGTGGAACCGCACGAAATCCGCCCTTCAGACATACAGCAATTTTTACAAGATCAGCATGCATCTGGTATTAAAGACAGCACGCTGAACCGCAAACTGATCTATATAAGAAGATGGTTTGATTATATGTGGCAAATCGGGCGGATTCCGAACGATTTTATGCCCAAATTTAAATTCAGTGAAAAGCTTGATTTAACGCCTTCTGATATCTATTTAAACTACGAAGATTTGCTGAAAAAGAAAAATGCTGTGCTCGAAGCTGACCATTTGTCGTTGAATGCCAAGATTCTCTACATTTTCTACCTGCGCGGTCTTCGACTACGGGACATGGTAGCGGTTGAAATAGACAATTTTGATGACCGCGACGGAAAATTGGTTTTAGCTGTCGAAAAGAAAGATGGCTATCAATGCCGCTTGGAATTTGCGGATAAAGAGATTCCTATCATGCTTGATGGAATTGAACGCGCGGTATTTCGTGGTACGCCGTATTTACTATCGTCCAAAGTAAAAAACGAATACACGATGTTCCAGATGGGATCACTGTCTGATTACACTGAAGCGCTCTCCTCTTTTGTCGGCATGCCGATGCGCTCTGGGGATATCCGCTTTGCCTATGTACATTACCTGTATTCTGTTGAGCATAAGAACTTGGAGGAAATTCAAGAAATTTTGGGTGTCTCTCTGGACTCGGCTTCGCGGATTCTCAAAGATTCTCTCGTTCGTTTAAAAAGAGGCACACATTAAAACAGCCCATCCCATAATAGTGGGGGTGGTGCACCCCAAAAGTTAGAGTTTAAATCTAACTTTTGGGGTGTTTTTATATGCGGAAATATAGTGAGGATTTCAAACTGCAGTTGGTGAAGGAATACTCGGAGAAGGTGTTGGGATACAGGCGATTAGCCCATAAATACGGAATGCCTTCTTCCTCTCCGATTAAACGCTGGGTACGGGCTTATCAAGCATTTGGTG
>JASLAI010000227.1 GCA_030147225.1 Planococcus sp. (in: firmicutes)
GAAGAAAAAATGAATGAGCTGCAGATGAAAAAGAAGAACCTGATCGATGACGTCATTCAATCAGGTGAAGAGCCGTTGAAGGCAATGTCTGCAGAGGACATCCGGGAGATTTTAACGATGTAAGCTGCTATTTCATTCACAAAAGGCCTGCTCCGAAAAGGAATTATTGGGCAGGGTTTGGTAAAATGGGTGAAAGAGAGCTGAGGTGTTGATATGGATCCGAAAAGTATGCTGGAAAAAGTGAAAAATCGGGTTCCTGATGTATTGGGAAACAAGGACTTTTCAAAATACGCAATTCTTTTGCCCCTTATCGAAAAAGATGGAGAAATTCACGTCCTCTTTGAAGTACGCTCCTATGAACTGAGAAACCAGCCCGGTGAAATCTGTTTTCCTGGAGGGAGAATTGATTTTCAGGACCAAACAGAGGAAGATACGGCAGTCCGTGAAACCATCGAGGAACTAGGAATTGAAAGAGCTGAAATCTCGGATATTTTTCCGTTGGATTATATCGTTTCACCTTTTGGCATGATTGTGTACACGTTTGCCGGAGTCATCGATCCAGAGGCTGTATTCAATCCGAATCCGCCGGAAGTCGACAGCCTCTTTACAGTGCCTCTGTCTTTTTTCCTGGAAAAAGAACCAAAAGTCTATCGCATCAATTTTGATATTCAACCAGAGGAAAGTTTCCCTTACGATTTGATTGCCGGAGGGGAAAATTACAATTGGCGGACCCGTCAAGTCGATGAGTATTTTTATATTTATGGAGACAAAGTAATTTGGGGACTGACGGCCAAAATTCTTGCGCATTTTATTGAGATCATTCGTTGAATGGTCTTTTTGTTTTGGGAAAGAGCGGGTCTTTTATCGCAATTTCAGAATCGTGCCGGAGAGAGGCTTTTAAAGGCGCTGGTAAACGTGTATAATTATTCATATGACTGATAATTAAAATTATTTTTACAAAAAGGAGTCCTGACGATGACTACATATCAGCTTGAAGTTATTGAGAATACCAGCAAAAAAGAAAAGCCGGTGAAAGACCAGGTACCATTCGGGACTACTTTTACAGACCATATGTATGTCCTGGAATACGAAACAGAAAAAGGATGGTACGATCCGAAAATTGTTCCCTACGGACCGATCAGTTTGGATCCGGCAGCGATGATTTTCCATTACGGTCAAACGGTTTTTGAAGGCATGAAAGCCTATCACACAGAAGACGGACGCATTTTACTGTTCCGTCCGGAGAAGAACTTTGAGCGTCTGAACCTTTCAAGTGAGCGCCTGAGCATCCCGCCAATTGATGAAGAACAGGCGTTGGAGCATTTGACGCAGTTGATCAAGCTCGAAAAAGAATGGGTGCCGAAAACGCCGGGTACGTCGTTGTATATCCGCCCATATATCATTTCAACAGATGCCAATCTTGCTGTTGGACCCTCTCAAACCTATAAATACATGGTCATCCTGTCGCCAGTGGGCTCTTATTTCCCAGGTGGTCTTCATCCGGTTGTTATCCATGTAGAAGATAAATTCACCCGTGCAGTAAAAGGCGGAACCGGTATGGCCAAAACAGCAGGCAATTACTCGTCCGGCTACCAGGCGCAAGCCAATGCCAAAAAAGAAGGAAATGCAGACGTCTTGTGGCTTGACGGTGTCGAGAAGAAATACATTGAAGAAGTCGGCAGCATGAACATCTTCTTTAAAATTAACGGAGAAGTGGTGACGCCAGAGTTGAATGGCAGCATTCTAAAAGGCATCACCCGCATGTCCATCATCGAATTGCTTGGCACATGGGGAATTACCGTAACAGAAAAACGCGTTTCCATTGATGAATTGTATGAAGCTTACGAAGCAGGACAGGTGGAAGAGGTCTTCGGAACCGGGACAGCTGCTGTGATTTCTCCGGTCGGAGAACTCAACTGGAAAGGCAAGAAAATGATCATCAACAACCATGAAATCGGTGAGTTGTCGCAGAAAGTATACGATACAATTACAGGTATCCAGACCGGAAAGATTGAAGATACACTCGGCTGGACCGTGGAAGTGAAGTAAGAAAGCCGCTCTATTCAATATTTTATTTCTTCGGCCCGTTGGCTGTCTGGTTATCCTTTTGGGTAGCTAGCTGCAACGGGCTTTTAGCTGTGCGCTGTGCTGCCAGTTTATAAAAAGCAATATGCCAGTACACAAATAAAGAAAATCATAGGTTTTTATGATATGGTAGAAAACAGCAATTTTACTCTTCGCAAGAAACTTGGAATGGGATAAACATGTATATTTTTATAATAGAAAAGAGGGTGTAAGAGTATTGGAAAAGGTGACGGGCTTTAAACGTGTCCATTTTATTTTACTAATGGGGGCGTTGACTTCTTTGATTCCATTTACGATTGATATGTATTTGCCGGCTTTCCCAATTTTGGCTTCGGTCTACGAAACGAACGCCACCTCGGTTCAGCTGAGCTTGACTGCTTGTTTGCTCGGACTCGCACTGGGACAATTAATCACGGGTGCACTTAGTGATGTACAGGGAAGGCGAAAACCGCTGATCATTTCCCTAGTAGCTTATGTTTTTGCTTCTGTGGCCTGTGTATTTGCTCCAAATATATACATATTTGTCCTCCTGCGATTTATCCAGGGCTTCGCGGCTTCCGGGGGACTGGTTATTTCCCGGGCAATCGTACGAGATGTCAGCAACGGAGCAGAACTGACTCGTCTATTTGCCTTATTAATGGTTGTAAACAACCTGGTTCCTTTATTGGCGCCTTCAGTCGGCAGCGGTGTCTTGCTATTTGCAGACTGGAGAGGTATTTTCCTTGTGTTGTCGTTATTAGGAATTGTCCTTCTGTTGTTTTCTGCTTTCCGTCTGAAGGAAACTCTGTCTCCTGAGAAACGTGTCGCAAGCAATCTGGGGGCGACATTCGGAAACTTTGCGGGGATTTTAAAAAATCGTCAGTTTACGGGTTATGCTTTAGCGCAAGGTTTTTTGATTGGCGGAGTTTTCGCCTATGTTTCAGGGACTCCGTTCATCTATCAGAATGTTTACGGCGTATCACCTCAAGTATTCAGTCTTCTTTTCGGTATGAACGGCATCGGACTGATTTTTGGCAGTTATGCGGTTGGCCGCTTTTCTCATATTTGGTCTGAAAAACGCTTTCTGGAAACCGCCTTATACATTGCCACTGCTGCCGGCGCTATTTTATTGATAGTGGTTTTATTGGATGGACCGCTATTGGCTGTCGTTATTCCAATATTCTTCTTTATTACGTCGATCGGTGTGGTAGGAACGGCCGCTTTTACACTTGCTATGGAAAGCCAGGGCCATGTAGCAGGCAGTGCTTCCGCTTTGTTGGGATTATTGCCTTTTATCTTGGGTGCTGCAACTGCACCGTTAGTTGGGATTGCTGGGGAAAATACAGCAGTTCCGATGGGGGTTGTGATATTCACCATGTGTTCGATTGCATTGCTGGCTTATCTGTTTTTGGCGAAAAATTCAACTGCACCAATTACCAAATAAACTGAGAGTCCGGAAATTATTCCGGGCTTTTTTTATTGCGCTGAAACACCTATTTGTTTAATGAAAGTAACGGTGTATGATAGACACAATAAACAAAAAACGAAAAATTCAGATAAAAATGAACTGAAAATATCTGTTGCTAAAGATGGCTGCGAGACGAAAGCGGGTCAAAAAAACGACAGCAGCTATATTCATTATTAAAAGGAGCGATTCATCATGAAGTTGGTTGATCTTTATATCAGGGAAGTGACAAGGAGGCTTCCTGAAAAAAAGCGTATCGCAGTTGCAGAGGAGCTGCAGTCATTGATTGAAGAAAGGGTGCCGATTGAATACACGGAACAGGATGTCAAAAACGTACTCGCCGACCTTGGCCACCCAGCTGTTTTGGCTAGCCGCTATGCGGAGCGGCCTATGTATTTGATCGGACCCAGGTATTATGATCTCTACCTTCAATTGCTGAAGCTTATTATTCCAATTGCGTCCGCTGTGACGGTCGTAATCATCCTTATCGTCACGGCTGTATCAGGACCCGGAGAACAATCGGTTTTCGGCATCATTGCGGATTTGATCGGAGCCATCATTTCTGGGATTATCAGCATAGGGATTCAAGTCGTCTTCTGGTTGACGTTGATTCTCGCAATTGTTGAACGAACCGAGCATTCTAAATCTCAAAGACCCTTATCGCTGAATTTCGAAGAATGGACACCTGATGATTTAAAGGAATATCCGGAACGCCCGCATATCTTGAAGGAAAAAAAGATTCCAAAGAGCCAAGTATTCGGCAGCTTGATTTGGACAGCAATCTGGACAACGGTTTACTTCAATGCAGGTAAGCTGTTGGGGGTTTATCGAGAGGGACAGCAGGGTGGATTGGAGTTTACTACGCCGATCTTCAACCAGCAGGTTCTCGTTTCCTATTGGCCATTGATCGTCCTGGTCATCGTCCTGGAAATTTCATTGGCCGCTTATCAATGGCGGGCCATACAGTGGACCAATAAACTGGCGCTTTTCAATGCTTTTGTACAGACCACCTCCGTGTTGGTGTTTATCTTGGTCTTCACCAACCCCAATCTGATCAATGCCGCGTTTCGGCAATGGCTTGTAAGTATAGTTGGCGGTACGTCTGCCCTCAATTGGGTGCTTGGCAGTATCGTAGTAGTGGTCATTATTTCTTCAATGATGGATGCTGTTCAAGGAATTCGAAAAGCAAGAATGCAAACAAAGTGATAAGCATACAGGAGAAGCTTTCCTGTATGCTTTTTTTGTGTCAAAAAATCGCTTAAAGTATAGTGATTTTATTCATTTATCTTTTTTAATGTTATTCAAATATGAAAAAAATATTATTTATGGGTACATAAAATCAATGATATAAGTTTATTTATGTTTGATATAGTTATTTTACAGTATATTTGTTTTTTTCTAAATATTATGTTTATATATTGAAAAATCATGGTATCATAATTTATGCTTATAACACGACATCAGGAGGAAACGTCATATGATTACATTTATTGGAGCGCTGGTTCTACTTATTTTAGGATATGTATTTTATTCGAAGTTTATTGAGCGGGTATTTGGAGTGGACGACAATACGCCGACTCCAGCTTATTCCAAAACAGATCAATTGGACTTTATGCCGATGAGCTGGTGGAAAGGCAATTTGATTCAGCTATTGAATATTGCAGGTCTGGGGCCAATATACGGAGCGGTTGCGGGAGCTTTGTACGGCCCGGTTGCTTTTGTCTGGATCGTCGTTGGCTGTATTTTTGCAGGGGGAGTGCATGATTACTTCTCGGGTGTCATGTCCATGCGCCACGGAGGCGCACAATTCCCAACTTTAGTTGGAAAGTACTTGGGCAAAAATGCCAAAGTATTTATCAACGGCCTTTCTTTAGTATTAATGCTTTTGGTGACTGCAGCTTTTACAGCGGGTCCTGCCCAGTTGATCGCTCAAATTACGCCAATTAACTTTATGACTGCATTAGTTATTATTTTCTTATACTTTATTCTGGCGACTATTTTGCCGATCAATAAAGTAATTGGACGTATTTATCCTTTGCTTGGCGGAATTTTATTGTTTATGGCTGTTGCAGTTGCGATTGCCTTGGTATTCTCGGGAAAACCAATGCCGAACCTCACTTTTGCCAACCTGCATCCAGGTGAACTGCCGATTTGGCCGTTATTGATGGTGACCATTTCGTGCGGAGCAATTTCAGGGTTCCACTGTACACAAAGTCCGATTATTGCACGTACC
>JASLAI010000269.1 GCA_030147225.1 Planococcus sp. (in: firmicutes)
TCCAAATTGTCGTTGTAACTACATACGACGTTGGGGGTGTTTTTTCCTTGTCTCATTTTATTGGGTCACTCTAAATTATCCTGTCCGGCTTTTTTGTGGATTATTGAATTTTTTCTGCTATGGGAGCATTGCGGTCCTTAAAGATGAATTTCTTGCTGAAAATGTAATTGGCGACAAGGACGATGACATTGGCTAAAATTTTGGAAACCGTCCCATTGATGCTAAGTATCCCGACTAATACCATCATCGTGCCTAGATCCATGAAGAAGGACAAAACCCGGAATCCAAAAAAGGAGCCCATCTCTGCAAAACGATCGCGCCAATTGGTGGTGACGCTTTTAAAAACATAGCGTTTGTTGACAATAAAAGCGAAGACAACAGCGAACAGCCAGGCGATAGTTGTGGAGATCCGATAATCGAGCCCAAACAATTCTTCGCAGACCCAATAGACGACAATATTGACGACAGTGGTCCAGCCGCCCATGATGAGGTACATAAGAATGCTGCGCCAGTCTTTGGTTAAAATTTTCTTCATGGTATTCCCCGTTCTTTCTGCAAATTTGATAACTTTTCTGTTTGGAGTCTTTCTTTATTTAGTTGATCTTAAATTGCGGATAAATAGGAAAGCTGCTCCGAGAAGACTGATGATGGATATCAATAAACCGGGTAGAAATCCTTCCGGTCTATATTTTAACGCAATCGCGTGCTTACCGGAAGGGGCAAGTATTCCTGTGTAAGCGGAGTGAACAGGAAAAGTATCGGCCGGCTGTCCATCGATGCTTGCTTTCCAGCCCTCTGAATAAGGAATTGACAAAAATAAGATGGATTCTTCCTCTGCATTGTAATTGCCGTTTATATAATTATTGCCGTACTCAATGTCCTCCAGGCTGTTGTTCTGATAACCTGTAATGATTTCTTCATATGCCCCGTAATCTACAGCAGTTACTTGAATATCCTTCAATAGGAATTCTCCCGGCTGGATGGTCAATTGAATAGTGTCGGTTTCTGAATCCATTCCAAAGCGGAACAATACTTGGTTTTTCGCTTCAAGGTAATTGTATTGATCAATCACATAACGATTAGAACGCATATTTTTTTGAAGGACATAGCTGGTCAGATTACTGGCAGCTTGAATAGTGAGCCCCTCATTTTCGGTATAAGGGACGACGTCAGCATAAACAGTCAGTTCGGAAAGTGAATGCGGCTGAATAGGAATAGTTATCTGGATTGGCGTTTCAGAAGTTATCCATATTCCATCAGACCGGTATTCTACTTGTGTATTGTCGTTGAATACGGCATTTTCTAAAGAACCAATTGTCTGAGACGCGGTTTCTTCAGCCGGCTTCAGGCCAGATTGCTCAAAAATTTGATCCGGCAAAACAGCGTTTCTTAAAATCTTTTCATCCAGCAAAGGATCCGAAGACTCGCCAAGTGAAGATAACGGCAACGCTGATTCGTATAAAAAACCGATTGGCAGAAAGAATTGATTTTCTTCAATAACGGTATTACCTTCTTGATAAACAGTCTCGTAGCCATAGAGATTATAGGAACCTGCAAAAGAAACCGTGTATTTATTGTTCAGAAGAGTGGTTAAAAAAGTGCTGGACGGAAAGCCATTAATGACATTCAGTCGCCGATTGCCGGCAGTCGCTAAATAATCCATTTCAAACCGTTGAAGGTTCCAATCCAATAAGGACTGATAGGCGATATAGGAACGATAATCAAAGCTCATAGAAGCATTGTATCCAAGGATGCCCGGATAATTGATTAGGGTGCGGTAAAGATCGGAATCGTCTTGAATTGGTGCAAGTCCGTCTTTTATTTCTTGATTGTCAAAGTAAGTTCTGTAATGCTCCTCATTCATCAATGGCAACACTCCCCAAACACCTTTATGGGTCTCTGGAAAATCCTCGCCATCCGATTGAGCGATCAGGTCTGTCACTAAGCTATGCGGAAGCAGAAAACTATAGGCAATGACGGCAGTAGCAGCAAGGATAAACAACGGGAATTGGATCCACTGCTTGGTGAAGAATTGACCTGCAACAAACAGAAGGGCAAATGCTGCAGGTAAAAATTTAATCCACTCCGCATAATGGGTAAACGGATGGTTCTCCAACCAGATATAGAAGAGAAGCGAAATAAAAATTAGCAAGATGCTGTTTTTTACTTGTTTAAAGCGGATGTCATTTAAAGCACGGGCTCCCAGAATAATAAAGAAAAGATTAAAGATGAAAAAGGCTCTAAATTCGAACGGCGAGCTGAATCCGGCAATCAGTGAATGAAGGTTTTGTACCATCAATATGGCAATCAATAAAACACCTGCAGCTCCGTATACCCAAAATCTCTTTTTCAAGCCATTGATAAATAAGAGAGGCAGGATCATGAGCGGCAAAAAATTGATGCCTCCTTGCCACAGCAACTTTTGGATTACTTCAGTGGGGAGCAGAAAGACATCGATAATCGGCTGTCCAGTTCGGTGAAGTGCATTAGACTGCAACAGGCTGAAGACAGACGGCAAAAATATAATCATGGCAGTGCCAAGAGCGAGCAGGTAAAGAAGCGCTAGTTTAAAGTGAAAAAGCAAGAATGCTTTTCCTGTTTTTTGTGTATGCTCTGCAGTAAAGTACCGGAACACGCTATACATAAATAGACCAAGAGTGATCATGAATAAGAAGTAAAAATTGCTGATGCTTGCCAGAACAAGGACTGTGAATAGAAGGACCGGTTTTCGCTGTGACAAAAAACGTTCGTAGCCCAGCAGGATAAATGGAAAATATACTGTTGCGTTCATAAAGAAATAATGGGTGTAGAAATGATCGAAATTGAACAAGGCAAATCCGTATGTAATGCCTGCCACCAATGCAATATTTCGGTTGATGCCAAGTTTTTTCAGCAATAAGTAAGTACCCAGGCAGATTAGAAAAATCTTGAAAAGCGTCATGGGAATGAATGATGCGGGAAACCAGGCTTTTGGCAGGAGCAGCAATGGCCATATAAAGATGTCGCCAAGCATGTAGTAGCCGAAATCATTCCAAAAGCTTCCACCGGGACCGTAGTTCCAGGACCAGAATGGCATTTCTCCACTTCTGACTAAATCATGGAACAAATTAAAGAAATGGATATACTGATTGAACGTATCACCAGCCAAGGAGATAAAGAAATAACCGCTAGCTGATATTTTATAAAAAATTAGCCCTCCCATGATAAGGACCAGAAGAGCTAAAAGAAAGATATGAAAATCAAGTTTCTTTGCCATGAAAAAGACACCTCATTCAGTGGTTTAATAGAAAATGGATATTTCATTGGATTAGGTATAAATATACAGGAAAACCATTCATTTATCAGCAGTTACCAGGTGAATGCGTAATATTTTATTGTATGACCTGAAGAAGTTGGTGAGTATGGACTGTTGCTAAGAAATAATTCAAGAATTTTAACACTTACTTACATATTCTTCGGCCATAATGGGTAAAGAAGTATATTGAACGGCAACTGCATGGTTGCCAGGTTGAAACTGGAGGATGAGCAGATGAGAAAAATGAACCGGGGAATGATTACCTCATTAGGTGCAATCGGTGTAGCGCAAGCGTTAAAGATTGTCACACATAAGACGGTGACAGGAGAGTGGGACTGGAGGCAGGCCTTTACAACAGGCGGCATGCCAAGCTCCCACTCAGCTGGAGTATCAGCACTGGCTTCATACGTAGCTGCCAATAAAGGAGCGCGTCACACAGAGACCGCATTGGCTATTGTATTTGGCGTTATTGTCATGTACGATGCACAAGGCATCCGACGTCATACGGGAGAGATTGCAAGGCTGGTCAACGAGTTAGAAGACAGCTTTGTGAAGTTCTCCGGTGAATTCCCAAGCTTTGAATTTATCCAACGTGAAAAAGAATTGAAGGAATTACTTGGTCACCAGCCAGTTGAAGTGGTTGCCGGAGCAGCTTTCGGGACAGTTTTAGGATTAATTTCAGCAGCGATTGAAAATCGTGTGCGCGAAATTGAAGAAAAAGAGGGCAAATCTAAAGCTCAGTTGCCATATGATGGACGCAGCCGCAGATTAACAAGATCCCATTAAAAAATACAGCCGTCCCAAAGGGGGCGGCTGTATTTTTTTCTATCCGGAAGATGAGTCAAAAGCGCGACCGCACCTCAAAGGGGAAAGAGCGCACCTCGGAGCGTGTTAACCGCACCTCAAACAACAAATACCACACCTCCTCAATCAAAATCGAAAGGCGTGCGGTCTTCCGCAAGTCACATCATCTTTTCCAAAGCGATTTTGGCTTCGATGGAAGTTTGCGGGTCAACCTGAATACGGTTGATGATGCGTCCCTCCAGCAACTCCTCCAGCACCCATGTCAGATGCGGCAAATCGATGCGGTTCATCGTCAGACATGGACACATATACGGATTGAGCGAGACGATGTCGAGCTCGGGATGATCAGC
>JASLAI010000256.1 GCA_030147225.1 Planococcus sp. (in: firmicutes)
TGATTACAGCCTATCTGATACCCGTTATCTTCATGTCGCTGCAACTTACAAATAATCCATTGCCGTGGCTTTCTTATGGACAGATTGTCAGTGAACTTCAAGTGCTCGATGTTCAATTGGGCATTTCAGAATACGTCGTGCCTTTCACAGAAGCAACCCGCTGGCAGTTTTTAGCTTTAATGTTTACTTTGATGGCCGGAACAGCGGGGCTTCCGCATGTCATTGTTCGTTTTTATACAGTTCCGACTATGAAAGCAGCACGTTGGAGCGGAGCATGGGCTTTGTTGTTCATCGGTTTGCTTTATCTTTCGGCACCGGCTTATGCTGCATTTTCCCGTTTCATCCTAATGACGCAGGTCGCGGGTTCATCAATTGCGGATCTGCCGGCATGGACTACATCCTGGGTCAATACGGGACAGCTTTCCATAGCTGACCAAAATGGGGACGGAATATTGCAATGGTCTGAATTGGTCATCAGTCGGGATATTGTCGTCATGGCTACTCCTGAAATTGCCAATCTGGGTGTTTTTGTTGTCGGCTTGATGGCGGCAGGCGCTATGGCCGCTGCACTTTCGACAGCAGGTGGTTTAATGATTGCCATTTCCGCAGCAATTTCGCAGGATATTTATTACCGTTCAATCAACCCGCAGGCGACTGAAAGACAGCGTCTATTAGTCGGCCGCTGGTCAATCATTCTTGCAACTGTCGCTGCTGGCATTGTTGCATTGGATCCTCCAGGTGCCATCACACAAATTGTCGCGTGGGCATTTGCCTTGGCTTCAGGAACGTTTTTCCCCGCTCTGAT
Source organism: Planococcus sp. (in: firmicutes) (assembly GCA_030147225.1). Taxonomy (GTDB): domain Bacteria; phylum Bacillota; class Bacilli; order Bacillales_A; family Planococcaceae; genus Planococcus. The sequence goes on from JASLAI010000256.1 coordinate 806, forward strand.
TTTGGGAGTCTGGTGGAAACGTGCGAACGGCCCAGGCGTAATTGCCGGGATGCTGGTCGGCTTGACCGTAACGCTCATCTATATTTTCTCTGCCCAATATGGCGGCTTTACACTGTTTGGGATCATCGATACAGGTGCAGGTGTGTTTGGCGCTGCAGCGGCAATCATCACTATCATTGTCGTCTCATTGGCTACTAAAGCTCCTTCAAAAGAAACGCAGGAAGAAGTTATGGACCTTCGTTATCCAGAGGAAATGGTCTATAGAGACGGGGAAGTTTGGATGAAAGAAACTCTTGATGACACCAAAGTGAATAGGTAATCGGATAGTTCAGTCCGATCATCTGTAAATACAGGAAGAGGAAATCAACAATTTCTTCTTCCTGTTTCTTTTATGCTGCAATTTTGAAAGGAAATAAATTCACAAAGGTCCAAGATGTGGTTAACTTTGAATTGAAAGACTATTGCAAAGAGCCTCTTTACTAATTATTGAAATTCCAGTAAGGTAGAAGCAATAGGAAAACAATAGTGTTTCCACCTTATGAATTCTAGATAACTATCTTTTGCTCCAATCAAATACACAATTCAATAATTTGGTCAAATGCTGCAGAGAATAGAGCTGTCAGCAAAGCCGAAAAGCCACTCTCATTTGGAGAGGTCTTTTCGGCTTTTTTTATTTGTTCAATTTGATTACTATGTTAAACGGAAAGGGTGAAGGAAATCATGGTACAAATTCCATCGGCTTGCCCAGAAGATATTCATTACTATTTTTCAAAGTCGAAAGGTACCCACACAGAAGCCGGAGAAAAATACATTACACTATTTGCTCGGTTGAGTATGGAAATTCCCGAAGGGTCCGCAAATGAATGCAAAACGGTTTGGGTGGATATAGAAGAAGTAAAAAGCGAGCAGGCTGCTCCAAAGATAAAGAAGATGTCTGACTCGATTTTCCGTTATGAAATATCTGAAGAATTGTTTTTGGAACTGTATAAAATTTCTCAAAGGTGTCCAGAGGAGCTTTATTGCCTGACACCGTTGTCTTACCTGCATGACTATAATAAGAGATGACAAGACCATATCGGCAAAAGACAGCCCGGTTCAACTGAACCGGGCTGTCTTATTTTTTAGGAACCACTTTGAAATCGATTTGTGCAGGGATGTTGTAATGGCTGCTTGCATTGTCGCCGTTTATCGCTGTGAAATCTGCGTAGCCGGATAGGGTATAGTATCCGGGGGGAAACTCATTGTTCATAACGCTCTGAACAAATTCAATATAGTCACCATCGTCTTCTCCACTGTACCCGCCACTTCCGGAATAGCTTTCCCGCAGCGGTTCTCCTTGGACCAAGCGAGTGGTCAGCAACGGTTCGTTCATGACATACTCAACTGAATAATCTCTCAATTCTTCATGAATAGGAAAATAGAAAGGTGAGGCAGCGTGTGAAATTTCCATGCTTTCCTCTTCGCCGCTATATTCAAGTTCGGCATAAATTTCTATTTTCTCTCCCTCAGTATATTGTTCTTTTTCTGAAGCCAAGCGATAGACAAAATGATCCTTTACCGATTCAGCATGTGAAGCAGTCACTGTAAAATCAGATAAATCATTCGAAGGTTCTTCTGCTGTTTCATCAGTACCACAGGCTATCAGCAATAAAGATGGAATGAGAGTGCAAATGGCCGCAATCGTTTTCATCACTCTTCTGCCTCCTTTGTAAAGTAGACGAAGCAGTAAGGGGATCGTTACAAAGAGGTATAAAATGCGGACAGCTATTCCATTTTGTCTTCAGGGCGCCATCCTTGCTGAAGTTCACGGATCGACAAACTGAAAGTCATTTCGAGATGTGGATAATCTTTAAAGCGCTGCCAGTCGCCTCCCCAATCAAAGCCCAGCTTTTTGCCGATATCTGCGACTTCAAACCAATCACTTTCACCGTTGCCATTATCGTCCCGTGTAATATCCCATACTACTGAGCCATCATCAAGACGCAGGGCGTAATCGATCGCTAATCCATAATTATGATAGGATTCGCCACCTTGTGCGTAAGTTACTACATTCCCGGACATGCTGCGGCCTTGGCTATGGAGCACATCCTGTTCTTCAGGCGAGCGATAGCCATCTGTAATTACAACATCAATGCCAATTTCAGCAGCCTCTGCGACCAGCTGATCCCGTTTTTCTTCCACGATAGGATGAAGACCCGAAGGCAAAGTCCGTTTCTCCAATTCTTCGCGAAATGCCAGCTCTTTTTCAATCCATATGAATAAAAAACCGCCGAGAACCAGTAAAAAAAGGATGGAAAAAGCGGTCTTTGTATTTTTCAATTTTCTTCACCTCTATAGATTCTATTGTAGCAAAAATCACGAAAAGAGTATCACAGCAGAGAATTTGGTACGATAAGATAAACAAACAGAGAGGGGTTACCATCCATGGTTATTGAATTAATGAAAGCACATGCTTCCGTACGAGATTATAAAGAAAAGCAATTGTCGCAGGAGGAAGTCAGTGAACTAGTCGAGGCAGCACAGCATGCGGCCACATCGCATTTTGTGCAGGCATACTCGATCATTTGGGTAACTGATCCCGAAAAGCGCCGCAAGTTGGGTGAATTGTCCAGTAACGCTAAACAAATGGAAGGTGCAGGAGCAGTCTTCCTGATGTGTGCCGATTACAATCGCTTGCAGCATGCCGGCAGACTGCAGGGGCAGGAAATCGTCTTTGATCGTGCAGAAAATCTGATTGTTGCCGTAACTGATGTTGGGCTGCTGGCACAGAATCTGGCACTTGCAGCAGAATCAAAAGGATACGGCATCTGCTATATCGGCGGTGTCCGCAATAGTATGGAAGCGATCAGTGAATTGGTCGGCCTTCCTGAAGGTGTCTTTCCGGTTTATGGCTTGACAGTAGGTGTTCCAAACGAAGCAAATGGTGTCAAACCGCGCTTGCCGGTTGAAGCTATTCTGCATGAAAATGAATACAACGAAGCTAAATACGAAACCATCCTGCCGGATTATGACAGCACGATCGAAGCCTATTATGCCAGTCGTGGTTCCAATCAGAAAACAGCGACTTGGACACAGCAAATGGCTGATTTCTTAAGAAAGCCGCGTCGTGAAGATTTAAAAGGGATCTTGGCGAAAAAAGGCTATCATTTCAAATGATTAGCGCGCAGCTTCTTTTTCAACAGATTGAATACAAGGAGGAAAACTAATGAAGCTGGCGATATTTGGAGCAACGGGCCGCGTCGGAGGCGAGATCCTTAAGCGTGCTTTGACTGATGGCCATCAAGTAAAGGCCTTGGTGCGTTCAGAAAAACTAGAAGCACATCCGAATTTGGAAATCATTGTTGGAGATGTACGAAATGCGGAAGATATTGAAAAAACAATCGCAGGAACTGC
>JASLAI010000273.1 GCA_030147225.1 Planococcus sp. (in: firmicutes)
AACATAGCCAACACAGAAACCGTCGGAACTTCTTCAGTCAATCCGTAGATGCCAGATGGTACAACGTCGTGAGCATAATATGGATATTTCTCGATCAGCTCATCCGCCTTGTCCTGCTCTACTGGGACAATTACAACATCAGAAGTAGCGCCAAGACTTTCAACTGCGCCTGTCGGAGTTCCGGCAGTGATGAAGGCTGCATCAATTTGGCCTGACTGCAAGCTCTCCTGAGATTCACCAAAGTCAAGATTCTGTGCATCAATATCGTCCATTGTCATGCCATGGATTTCCAGTAATTGTTCTGCGTTAATATAAGTCCCTGATCCAGGTGCACCAACAGAGATGCTTTTTCCTGCTAAATCATCAAATGAAGCAATACCAGAATTCGCAGTTGTAACCAATTGAATCGTCTCTGGGTAAAGTGCTCCAATAGCAGAAACGGTATCGATTACTTCGCCATCAAACATATTTGATCCTTCAGCTGCATAGAAGGCTGTATCCGTTTGAACGAATGCGATCTGTGCCGCTCCATCAGCAAGTGCAGTCATGTTTGCAGCAGAAGCCTGTGAAACTTCAGCAGTTGTATCCAAGCCTGTTTCGTTTTCAATGATTGTCGCCATTGCGCCGCCAAGTGGATAATACGTTCCCGTAGTTCCGCCTGTCAAGATGCTTAGGAATTCGGGATCAGAAGCCCCGCCGCCTTCGCCTTCAGGTTCTGTAGCTGCATCATCTCCACAACCTGCTAAAAATACAGATCCTGCAAGTGTTACTGCAGCAAATAAACCAAATTTCTTCTTCAACATAAAGTGACCTCCCTTTGTTAAACTTTTTTTACGTGTTTCATTTCTATGATACATGGCTTTCTTACTAGTTTCAATGCATTCTGCAAATACAACCGCTTACAGAGAGAACATTGAGAAAACTCTTTATGTTTCAGCACCATCTACATGTATTTCAGGAGTCGTGTCCTCTGGAGCCAAATCTTCAAAGGTTCTTCCCTGCTCTTCGAGGTCACGCGTCCGGTGAGCGATGCGAGCAGACGCACATGCAGCGATACTTGCCACTAAATCATCCAGGAATGTATGAACTTGACCGCCGTATTTGGTATCCAGTTTATGAATGATTCCAGTTTTATTTTTGTCCAAATGGCCAAATGTGGTCACGGCAATACTTCCATAAGTTAAGACCGCACCTAATCCGATCATTTCATCGACGCCGAAGAGTCCTTCATCAGATCCTACAATCTGCTGGAGTGGACGGGACAGTTTTCCCTGCTCTGCCAATTCGTCTAATTCAATTCCTACCAGAAGGGCATGCTGCATTTCGCGTTTACGCAAAACACTTTCAACCGATTCCATGCAATGCTCAATTTTAAGCCCCTCATTAAAAGGAAGCTGCATATCCAGAACGATTTTAGCTATGTCCTCATTTGTTACTCCTCTGCGTTCTAATGCTTCATGTGTCGCTTTTGTAACATCATCTGAGTGAACTCTGTATCTTGCACCATCCATTTTAAAAACCCCTTCCCTCTAATTAGTTGGTGTTCTTTTCTCATTATACCTTGTACAGTCATTATGGTACAATTTTCTTACAGAATTCTAGAGGAGGTATATCAATGACGACTGGAAAGGTAGAAGATTTATCCATCTACAGCAAGGAACTCCAAGAAGACATGCAATTGCTTGTCTATCTTCCTTCCAATTTCTCGCCCTTATATAAGTACACAGTGGTTATCGCATCCGACGGCAAAGACTATTTCCAATTAGGGCGAATTCCACGTGTTGTGGATGAGCTATTGGAAAAGCAGGAAATCGAAAATATTATTGTAGTCGGTGTCCCTTATAAGAGTGTGGCTGATCGAAACAAAAAATATGAACCGACCGGCGAACAGCACAGTGCCTATCTGCGCTTTTTGGCGCACGAACTGGTGCCTTTCCTGGACGAAAAATATCCGACCTACCAAGTTGGCATGGGCCGCGCGTTAATCGGTGATTCGCTGGCTGCAACCGTATCCTTGATGGCGGCATTGAAATACCCGAACATTTTCGGCCGTGTCATCCTTCAGTCGCCGAAAGTCGGACCCGAAATGCTGACGGCAGTGGAAGCTTTTAAATCAGCCAACTCTTTTACGGTTTATCATGTTATTGGAAAACAAGAAACTGCTGTAAAACTAAGTTCAGGCGGAACTGAAGATTTTGTCGAACCAAATCGAAAATTAAATAATTTAATGAAAAATAAAGGGTTTTCGATCTTTTATGAAGAATTTGAAGGAGACCATACTTGGAAGCATTGGCAGCCCGATTTACGGCGTGCGCTTATTCAGAATTTCGGCATGTAAGGGGCGAAGATGCTCTAAGGCATAATTACAGCATTACTATGAATGGTTATCACAGACAAGGAGGTTATTAGGATGAAATATGGAGTTGCAGCTTTTCCCTCAAAAAAATTGCAGGATCTCGCCAATTCGTACCGAAAACGATATGATCCGCATTATGAACTGATTACCCCTCATATGACATTAAAAGATCCATTTGAGGCGGATGCATCTAAAATAAAAGATGTGGCAGCAGAAATGCAGAACATCGCCAAGCGCCAGAAACCGTTCAAACTGCATGCCACGCGTGTCAGTTCGTTTTCTCCGGTTACCAATACCTTATACTTCAAGGTGGAGCCGAATGCTGAAATCACTGCCTTGCACGAAGACCTGCATTCAGATTTCTTCGGCGGTATGCCGAAACATTCTTTCGTGCCCCACATCACCATCGGGCAGAAGTTGTCCGATACAGAACACGCCGATGTTTTTGCTCAACTGAAGATGGCCGGCATCGACCATGAAGAAATAATTGACCGCATGCACCTGCTCTATCAATTGGAAGATGGTTCATGGACGGTATACGAGACATTCAGATTAACTGGAGATGATCAATAAGTGCTGAAAGTAAAAATCGCTGAAAATCAAATGGAAAAAGAACAGGCTTTCGACATCCGCAGAAAAGTTTTTGTGGAAGAACAACAGGTTCCCATTCATATTGAAATGGATGAATACGATGACAGCGCGATTCATTTTGTCGGTTATCAGCTGGCTCAGCCGATTGCTGCCGGACGCATCCGGGAAGTCGAAACAGGCCTCGGCAAAGTGGAACGAGTATGTGTGCTTTCCGAGTATCGCGGCCAGCAGATTGGCGTGATGATGATGAACGAAATGGAGGAATATGCACGGACCCATGGCATTTTTAGACTCAAATTGAATGCTCAAACCCATGCGCTTTCCTTTTATGAAAAACTTGGTTATGATACAACATCCGATGAATTCATGGACGCGGGCATCCCTCACAAGTCGATGGAAAAAGTCATTACTGGGTAATTTATTAAACAAAAAAAGCAGATCAGCCGAGTTACCGGTTGATCTGCTTTTTTATGTTTCTTAAAGAACGTGGAACCCGCTGTCTACGTGGATCACTTCGCCAGTAATCCCGCGTGACATATCACTGAAAAGGAAAGCAGCTGTATCGCCCACTTCTTCCGGTGTCGTATTACGGCGCAATGGTGCTCTTTCTTCAATTTCATGAAGAATTGAGTTGAAATCGCTGACGCCTTTTGAGGATAGCGTACGGATTGGACCTGAAGAAATTGCATTGACACGAATGCCATGTCTTCCAAGATCGGCAGCCAAATAACGGACAGACATTTCAAGTGAAGCTTTTGCAACACCCATGACATTGTAGTTCGGCATTACGCGTTCGCCGCCAATGTACGTCAATGCTACGATGCTGCCGCCTTCAGCCATCAATGGCTTCGCGTTTTTCGCAATATTGGTCAATGAATAGGCGCTGATGTTTTGCGCTAATAGGAAGCCGTCCCGTGAAGTATCTGAAAAGTCCCCTGCCAATTCCTCGTTCTTTGCAAAAGCGATGCAATGCGCCAGTCCATGGATCGTTCCTACTTGTTCTTTAATGGTATTGAAGCATTCAGCTACAGCTTCGTCGTTTGTTACATCACATGGCAAGATCAATTCGTGGTTGCCATCCAGTGTTGCCACTAAATCACGGACCGATTTTTCAAAACGCTCACCAGCGTAAGTAAAAATCAGGTTTGCTCCGGATTGATCTAAAGAACGTGCAATGCCCCAAGCAATACTGCGCTTGTTGGCTACTCCCATAATGACAAAAGTCTTTCCTTCTAATGATAT
>JASLAI010000112.1 GCA_030147225.1 Planococcus sp. (in: firmicutes)
TTGACAAATAAAACTAGCGAAATCTTTCAGGAAGAACTGACCCCATTGGAAAAAATTATTAACGTACTAATGGTATTTCTGCCGAGTAAGGACGAATTGGAGACTGAAGCCAAGGTACGGTTAATTTTCAAGTTGCGTGGCCCTCATAAAAAGAAAGAATATCGAGAAGAACAGGATGTTGCATTGCAGGTAATCAAGAACATCATGTCAAATCTTATTTTATTGAATTTGTTAAAAAAAGATTTGGACGTCCCACTTGAAACGGACAGGCTGATCAATTTATTGGATGGGATGGTTTTAGATTCTATCGTCAGGCGAGAACATGCAACGAAAGAGCAGCAACGAAAGATGGTAGTCTACCATTTGAATACCATTTGCAAACAAGAAGTTGGAGAATAAAAATGACCTGCGGCAAAGACGAGCTATCCGTCTTGCGTGCAGGTTTTTTTGTATTAGCGGCACAAAATCCAAAATAGTTGAAGATTGATTATTCAGAAAAAACTAACATATTTTAATGGGAATATGCTACCATCTAAATAAAGTCTTATTGCATGCAACTTACTTTTCTTCTACATAGAAAGAGGTGATAAAAGAAGTGATAACAGGTCTTTTAACACAAATAATGACATCCTTGCCGCAATAATTTTTTTTGCGTTTTACCTGTCTTTTTAGCATAACTAATTTTAGAAGAGAGGGATTCACATGGCTGAAGGTAAAAATCGTGCACGGATTCAACGTTTTGGCAGTCATTTAAGCGGCATGATCATGCCGAACATCGGCGCGTTCATTGCTTGGGGGTTAATAACGGCATTATTTATACCAGATGGCTGGTTGCCTTACGAGCCGCTTGCGGCATTGGTCGGTCCAATGATTACGTATCTCCTTCCTTTATTGATCGGTTTTACCGGCGGACGCCTTGTTTATGACTTCAGAGGTGGTGTTCTTGGTGCCACTGCTACAATGGGGGTCATCGTGGGTGCTGAAATTCCCATGTTTCTCGGTGCTATGATCATGGGGCCGCTGGCCGGCTATCTGATGAAAAAAGTCGATCAACTTTTTCTGGACAGGATTCGTGCCGGATTTGAAATGCTTTATAACAACTTTTCAGCGGGTATATTGGGTGCTATTTTGGCTGGTATTGCGGTATTAGGGGTTGGACCGATTGTCAACTCGCTGACCAATAGTCTTGCAGCTGGAGTGGAAGTCATCGTCAACAATGGACTTTTGCCACTGGCAAGCATCATTATTGAGCCTGCAAAAATACTGTTCCTGAACAACGCCATTAACCATGGGCTATTGAGTCCGCTTGGTGTAGAGCAAGCAGCTGCAAATGGAAAATCCATTTTGTTTCTATTGGAAACAAATCCAGGACCAGGACTCGGCATTCTATTGGCTTTCAGTATTTTCGGAAAAGGTATTTCAAAAAGTTCAGCACCCGGAGCCGCCATTATCCAATTCCTCGGTGGTATCCATGAAATTTACTTCCCTTATGTTCTAATGAAACCATTATTGCTTCTGGCAGTTATCGGAGGCGGGATGAGTGGTGTCTTCACTTTCGTTCTTTTGGATGCAGGATTAGTAGCTACTCCTTCACCCGGAAGTATCTTTGCCCTGCTTGCCTTAACGCCACAAGGCAATTACGTTGGAGTTGTATTGGGCGTAGTTGTCGCTGCGGCTGTCTCGTTCACTATCGCTTCGGTTGTGCTTAAAACAACCAAAGATGTGGAAGAGGATTTATCTGCTGCGACCGGCAAAATGGAAGAAATGAAAGGCAAAAAAAGTGCAGCTGCAGGCTATTTGGCTCCTCAAGCAGCACAGGGGCCAACAGCCACATCTGATAATGAGGTATTACAAGAAGGGGCAGTCGTTACTTCTGACCCCGGTATGAAAGAAGCGGACCAAGTGCGCCGTGTCGTCTTTGCCTGTGATGCGGGAATGGGTTCTAGTGCCATGGGAGCTTCTTTGTTGAAGAATAAATTTAAAAAAGAGAATATCGATGTTCCAGTCACCAATACCGCCATCAGTCAATTACCGGATGACGCCGATATTGTTGTTACCCATAAAGATCTGACAGCGCGTGCAAAAGAAAAATTGCCGCAGGCTGAACACATTTCAGTGGAAAATTTCATGAACAGTCCGGAATACGATAAACTGGCTCAGCGTTTAAAAAATAATCGCTAAAATGAAATAATGAAATACAAATGGGAGTGATGAAAATGGCGAAAGCAGTATTAAAGCCGGAAAATATCAAGTTGAATGTGTCATTGTCTACGATGGAGGAAGGGATTCGTTATACCGGAGGGATTTTGGTAGAGAATGGCTATGTCGATTCGGCGTATGTTGACAAGATGCTCGAGCGAGAAGGAATGGCATCTACTTTTATGGGGAACAGCCTCGCAATACCCCACGGCACAGAAGACGCCAAAGCAAATGTATTGGAAACGGGCATTTCAGTCGTCACTGTTCCTGAAGGAGTCGATTTCGGAAGTGGCAATATCGCGAAAATCCTGATTGGGATTGCTGGTAAGAATAACGAGCATTTGGAGATTCTCTCAAATATTGCTATTGTTTGTTCAGAAGAAGACAATATCTATAAGATTTTGAATGCTACATCAGAAAACGAAATAATGGATTTGTTTAGCGATGTAAGCTGAATGCCGCCTTTTCGTTTTAACACAGTAATTTGGGCAGGGTTAGCTGGTGAAATCGGTTTTATAAAGAGGTTTAGGCAATGATTTTTCTCGAAGTCATTAGGAGGATTATTGACAGGTTCCGTGACAAACGCTGCTGCGATGGAAGTATGCAGACGATAAAGGGTGCTGTGAATTACATGAAATAGTATAACCAGCGGGTGCCGGCTAGTTCGGTGTCAGCTGGTTTTTTTTACGGCGATGAATTTTAAAACAGCTTGCTTAAAGAGGCAAAAGGGGTTCATTTATATTTTTTATAAAATTTTTGTTTGTTAATAGTTTGTTCATATTTGCTCTGTATACTGAAACTATGAAAAATTATTGGAGGTTGATGGAAATGAGCAAAGCCTTATTTTATGAAATCCCAAAAATAAAAAAAGCAAAGGAAATTGTCAGAAATTTAAAGCAGCAAGGCATCAATGCAGAAATCTGTAAAAAGGGAGCAACTCATTAGAACGTACATAAAATAAACCTCAATGGCATCAAAGCCAGTGAGGTTTATTTATTTTAAAGAAGTATTCAATAGCTTAATGCTTTTTCATACATCCATCTTTTCAGGTTTCCGATTGAATGAAAAGAGATGGCTTCTCCCGTTTCTTTATGTTCCGCTTTTACAATAATGTCAAACTCATTTGGAGTAAATAACCAACCTTCTTCCATCAAAGCACGTGCCATTTTAACAATCATGCTGGAGCCTTTTATTGAATCCAGGTTCATAT
>JASLAI010000406.1 GCA_030147225.1 Planococcus sp. (in: firmicutes)
ATGCAATCCAAATTCCAGAGAACTCTGCAGCGATGGCTGAAGACTTCAGAACTCCCTTGAGCAATTCAGATGATCACGCAATTATCCGGCCGCTCCTTCGTCTTCCTTTGCTGCGCAATACAATGTATGTAATTCTGCTTCGATTGGCTGTTGAATTCAATCATAAAAAAAACCAGCTGAATTTAATCAGCTGGCTGCAGGTTTATTCTTATTCTTCGTCTTCTTCCGGCATTTCTTCTACATCATCAATCTTTTCATTAGCAACAACATCTTCGTCTTCATAGACGTCTGCTTCCGCACTTTCTTCAATCAAAGCATTTTCGACATCCTCTTCAATTTCTTCCAGATCTTCAGGGATATCGATGTCTTTATTCACTTTGGCTACAGTGGCGACAATCTCATCCTCACCCAAACGGATCAACCGAACACCTTGCGTGCTTCGGCCTGTTGTCGAAATATCATTGACGTCCATACGAATCAAAATACCGTTGACGGTGATCAGCATGATGTCTTCTGTGCCGCTGATAGTTCGCACCGCAACAAGAGGCCCATTTTTATCTGTAATTTGGCAAGTCTTGATCCCCATGCCGCCTCGAGATTGAACACGATACTCAGATTCTTTCGTCTGTTTTCCGTATCCTTTCTCCGTGATAACCAATACATTGTCGTTAGGATCCAAAATCTCCATACCAACTACTGCATCGCCTTCACGAAGACGAATGCCCCGGACTCCGCTGGCTGTTCGACCCATGCTGCGAATGTCCGTTTCAGGGAATCGGATCAATGCACCATCTCTTGTACCAATGACCATTTCTTTATTGCCATCTGTCAGCTTCACTGAAATCAGCTCATCTTCTTCCCGAAGACTGATCGCAATCAACCCGTTTTGGCGGATATTGGCGTAGTTCGTTACAGGCGTCCGCTTGCTGATTCCTTCACGGGTCGTGAAGAAGAAGAAAGCATCTTCCTTGAATTCATTGACACGTATAACCGCGGTGACTTTCTCTTCTTTCCCGATCTCCAGAAGGTTGACCAGCGGCAAGCCTTTGGCAGTCCGTCCGTATTCAGGAATCTGATATCCTTTTTTGCGGTAGACTTTCCCTTTATTGGTGAAGAACAGGATGGTGTCATGAGTAGACGTATACAGCAGATGTTCCACGAAATCATCTTCGTTGGTTCCCATTCCCTGTACGCCTCGACCTCCGCGTTTTTGGCTGCGATAAGTATTGGCCGGCAAACGTTTGATGTAGCCATTGTGAGTCAGCGTCAATACCGAAGCTTCTACTGGAATCAGATCTTCATCTTCAAACATTTCCGCTCCGCCGGTCGTAATTTCAGTTCTCCGTTTATCGCTGAAGCGCTCTTTTATTTCAAGCATCTCTTCTTGAATAATTTCAAGAATCCGATGTTCATTTGCCAAAATATCTCTAAGCTCATCAATCAACTTCACTAAGCTTTGGTATTCTTCTTCAATCTTGTCTCTTTCCAATCCAGTCAAACGCTGTAAACGCATGTCTAAAATCGCTTGAGACTGGCGTTCTGACAAATTGAAGTCGGACATTAAGCCGTTGCGTGCCTGTTCAGCTGTTTGCGAACCGCGGATTAAAGCGATGATGGCGTCGATATGATCCAAGGCAATACGCAAGCCTTCGAGGATATGCGCACGGTCTTCTGCTTTGTTCAGCTCGAATTGTGTACGGCGGCGAATGACCACTTTTTGGTGCTCTAAGTAGTGGAAAAGAACTTCTTTTAAGCCCAAAACTTTCGGGTGGCCATCTACAAGTGCCAACATATTGATACCGAAACTTGTTTGCATCGCTGTTTGTTTGTATAAATTATTCAATAAGACACTGGCGCTGGCATCTCTGCGGACTTCGATGACGATCCGCATGCCGTTCCGGTCAGATTCATCCCGCAAATCAGTAATGCCATCAATTCGCTTGTCTCTCACAAGCTCGGCGATCTTCTCAATCAATCGGGCTTTATTTACTTGATAGGGAATTTCGTTGACAATAATGACTTCTTTGCCGTTTGCTTTTGTTTCAATATCGACAACCGAACGAACCAATACCGAACCTTTACCTGTTTCGTAAGCACGGCGAATGCCGCTGCGGCCAAGAATAATGCCGCCTGTTGGGAAATCAGGACCTGGGATATATTCCATCAGCTCTTCAGTTGTAATAGCCGGATTTTCAGCCAGTGCTAAAACCGCATCAATGGTTTCACCCAAATGATGTGGGGGTATATTGGTAGCCATACCGACTGCAATACCAGAAGTTCCGTTTACCAATAAATTAGGAAACCGGCTTGGCAAAACAATTGGTTCTTTTTCCTGACCGTCGTAATTATCTCTATAATCAATTGTATTTTTATTTAAATCACGGAGTAATTCCATGGAAATCTTTGACATTCTAGATTCAGTATAACGCATTGCTGCAGCCGAATCTCCGTCAACAGACCCGAAGTTCCCATGTCCGTCCACCAGCATATAGCGGTAGCTGAAATCCTGCGCCATACGGACCATGGTTTCATAAACAGCTGTGTCACCGTGGGGATGATATTTACCAATAACATCGCCAACGATACGCGCTGATTTTTTATAAGCTTTATCTGAGGTAATCCCCAAATCATACATTGCATAAAGAATGCGGCGATGGACAGGTTTTAATCC
>JASLAI010000320.1 GCA_030147225.1 Planococcus sp. (in: firmicutes)
GGAGTTGCGACTCTCGCTCTGCTGTTAGCAGGCTGCCAAAATACAGAGAATTCAGCAACAGAAGAAAGTGAAGCAGTTGAAAAAAATTCCCAAAGTGAAAGTACTTCGGTAGATGATCAAGTACAAGAAACGCAAGTAACCGAGGATGCTGATAAAAATTCGGATCAAAATAGCAGCAATGAAGATGCGAATGAGAAAACGGATAAAGACGCCAGCAAGAGCGATGCAGAAAAAGAACCAGAAAACGAAACAACAGACAGCAAAGCGGATACTTATAGCGATACTCAAGCAACCGCCAATTATTACATCGGTTCGTATCTATACGATGAAACTTATGAAACTCTGACAGCATTTAGTATCGAACGTGAGGAAAACCAAGATCTTTCATCAGCTGAAAGATTAAAAATATCCCTCGTTGAAAATGATCCTTCCATACAAGAAATACTTGGTTCTTTTACTGATATTACGGTAGAATGGCCAGTGCTTTATGTAGACTTTAAGGAAGAAGGAAATCAATTATCTACAACAAGCGCATTATCAACTATGTTTTATGATTCATTGTTTGGAATTAGTGACTTGTATGGTATTGAAGAAATCGTTTTTTCTAATCCCAGTGGAGAGAACAGTATAACAGTAGCTGAAAGATTAGTTGATGAGCCGATAAAGATTAAAGATGAACAAGAAAGAGGTTTATCACGCGGATATTACACGATTTACAATAAAGAGTTAGAGCAAACCTTATTCCTGTCTGGTGGGCAATTAGAGGAACCGGTCGAAAATGAGAACGGAGAACCACTCACCTTCCCTGAAACGGTGGAGGCGATGGGCACAGTCGAGAAAGAAAGCGCGCTTTACTCTTCAGCTATTGTAGAAGGCCTTGAAGTCGGCAGCGCTTCATTTGAAAACGGAGTAGCAGCCGTTGAATACACAATGGATGAAGAAACTGCAACAGAAGCTGACCGCACAGTGTTTGAAAATGCAATTCAACTTGCAGCTCTGGATTTCCATGCGGAGAAAGTACGTTTAATAAACAACACAACTCAAGAAATTACGGCCTACCCATTGATAGGCCAATAAACTTTTATCGAGACAGCTGGACTTTCCATTATAGGAGATTCAGCTGTTTTCATAACATATCCTGATTAGAGTTCTTAAAAAAGTCCATATAAATTAGCTGCTTAGCTTTTAAAAATGACGTTTTGTTATCTATATTTCAAAAATCGAAACCCTCTCCTCTTAACAAAATACGAAAGCCTAAAGAAAAAGAGACAGCTTGATAATAGCTGTCTCTCTTTATACACTATAAAACTTTCTTTTTATGTCCGGTCAGTCCGAAAAAGGCAAGCGTGCCGAGAACGGAAGTGCCAAATAAGATAGCCCCCATCGGGATCGCCGAAGTTTCATTGATGCCAACAAGCGGGGAAACGATGGAGCCAATAACTAGTGGCAGCATGCCCACAACCGCACTGGCACTGCCTGCTCGGCCGCTTTGTCCTCTCATTGCCAAAGTAAACGAACTGGTAAAAATCATGCCGATGGCAGTCATATAGATAAAAATCGCAATGACTAGTGATGCAAGCGGTCCTTCAATCATGGTCATGATCAATAAGACGAACGTCGCACTGACTGCAACGATAACCGCGGCTTGAAGCAATCGGTGTTCGGAAACGATGCCGCCGAATTTGCCGATGATAAAGCTTCCGATAATCATCGCAATTCCATTAATGCCAAACAGCACGCTGAAAACTTGGGGCGACACTCCGTAAATCTCCTGGTAGACAAAAGGTGTACCTGCTACGTACGCGAAACTGCCTCCGTGGATCAAGCCGACGACGAGTGCGTAGCCGATGAATGGACGTGTTTTGAACAAGCTGCCCATCGTCCGGACCGAATACCCAAGTGAACTTGGAATGCGGTTTTCTGCCGGCAAAGTTTCAGGCAGCCGGAACATCACGACCACAGCCATAATGACACCAAGCAATCCGAGAAAATAAAAGATGGTTTCCCAACCTGCAAACGGCAAAGCTAAAATGGCGCCGCCGGCAATAGGTGCGGCCATAGGAGCAACTGCATTGATAACCATCAATAGTGCGAAGAATTTGGTCATTTCACGTCCTGTAAAGACATCACTGACCACGGCTTTGGACAAGACCACACCACCTGAAGCCGTAAATCCTTGAACAAAGCGCGCCACAATCAGTGTTTCGATATTCGGAGCGACGGCGCAAAACAGCGAAGACAACGCAAACAAAATCACCGAAATGATGAGCGGTTTCCGTCTGCCGACTGCATCACTGAATGGACCGACGACGATTTGTCCTGCAGCGAGTCCGATCAAGCAGGCTGTCAAGCTAAGTTGAACAAGTGACACATGGGCGTCCAATTCATCTGCAATAGACGGGAAGGCCGGCAAATACATGTCGATGTTCAGCGGCGCCAAAATTCCCAGCATACTTAGGAGCAAGGCCAGGCCAAGACGTTTTTTTCCTGTAGGGTTCTGTATCATTCAATTAACACCTTTCAACTAAAATCCTAGTTAACTATACAGTATTCTGCTGCCCTGTGTAAGACCATCATTTCTCAGCAGAATAAAAAAGCAGCAGCTTTTGTGTTCCATTTGATAACAACTGCTTGTTTCCTTGCCTCATTTACATAGTTCCAATGCCACGGCAAGCAGCGCATGTTCTTCTGTACTCGCTAAATACAGATAGCCCTCTCCTTCAGCAACGCCTGTTACTCCCGAGTATTCAATGGTCGAGCTTTGCAAATCCAAGAGGCAATTGCCCTGTTCATCAAGCAACATCACCCAGGCCGTTTTGACACCTCTTGGCTGCAATTGGTCGGGAATTCGCCACAGCAGTTTGCGGAGGATGGCGGGTGACTTGCCGAGGCGGTCAAGTAAAGGATTGCGTGCCGTCACCATGGCCATCCAAAACCTGCCGTCATTCATACGCGACAAGTTGTCTGGAAATCCAGGCAGGTTATCAGCTAGGATTTCCCGTTTTCCGGCAAGAGGTCCGCGAATCCACAGCCGCTGGAGCCGGTAGCCGTCTGTTTCGGCAAATATCAATGCCTGCTCCCTATTTGACAGCGTGATGCCATTGGCAAAATGCAAGCCTTCCAAAATCACTTCGACATGTCCGTTTCGATCGCAGCGGAACAAACGTCCAGAAGGCCGGTGCTCAAGCATAGCCCCTGAATACTGCTCGAAGTCGTAACGATTGGTGGACTCGGTAAACCAAATCGTTCCATCTGATTCAGCAACAGCATTAGAACAAAAACGCAGTGGGAGGCCGTCTACATATTGCACCAGCGTCTGGATAGCACCTGTTGCCCTGTTCAACTGCAAGAGCCCTTTATGGGCGTCACATATGATTAACTGACCATCGGGCATTATTTCAAGACCTAAAGGGCGTCCTCCCGTATGGCCGATTGTTTCTTCTGTATGCCGCTCCAAGTCGATGCGCAAAATCCGTCCGTCTGCAACGCCGCATAGCAAACGTCCCTTCTCATCCACGACGACGTCTTCAGGACCGGTGCCACTAAGCGGGATCAGCTGTGTGTGAGGGAACGGCGTACGGCTCGATTTTCGGGATGCGCGAGGCGGTGCGGGCGGCAATTTTCTTCGAACCGGTTCTAAAGGAAGTTTTCGCGCCGGTCTTGTTTGCGGAAGAGTCGGCCTTCCATCTAGTGTGAATATATAGGTGGCAGCAACCGTAAAGGCATGTATCGCCTCGCAGCATTGTTGTTGGACGGTATGCGTGGAAATGACTACAGAAGTTCGGAGTGCTTGAACAAATGCCGAGTGGTCTGCTGCACCGACTATCAGCATAGCGTCGTAAGCGCGAGACTGGTCTCTTTTTGCTTGGCTGAGAGGCACATCAAACAATTGATAGCTGACTTCTACCAAGCCTGGTGCAGCCGCAAAAGCTGGGGCTAAGATTTTTTTTATAAAATCATTAAACGTTCGTTCACTGCAACTGGGTGATCGCCGCATAAGAATCACTTTACGGTGAATGGAATTTTCATTTCTGAGCGGATGAAGCAGTGACTGATGATTGGTTCGATTTGCTAAGAAATAGTCCAGTTTCTGAAAACTCGTTTTTGCTTCATACGGATCAGGCAACTTGTTTTTCCGTTTCACGGTATACTCTTCCAAG
>JASLAI010000337.1 GCA_030147225.1 Planococcus sp. (in: firmicutes)
TAACTTCTTTGCTTATGTAGCCATC
The DNA here is from genome assembly GCA_030147225.1 of Planococcus sp. (in: firmicutes). Lineage (GTDB taxonomy): Bacteria > Bacillota > Bacilli > Bacillales_A > Planococcaceae > Planococcus. The sequence goes on from JASLAI010000337.1 coordinate 26, forward strand.
ATGGCTTTTCTCACCATCTCTTCCTGTATTGGAGTTGCCTTCTTATTATATCAAAGTAGAATTACACGCCACTTCACTGGAAAAATAAAATACTTAGAGCCAACAGCTTTAAACAAAGCATCGTTTACTAAGACTTCGCATAATGTAAAGTATGAACAATAAGACTTCACTGCCTTATATTTATTTGAAAAATTGAAAAAAGACTGTCGCTATTTTTGACAGCCTTTCGAAGGCACTTCCTCAAAGGAAGTGCCTTTTTTATTGTCTTCCTAACGGCAAAACTTTCTTGATCAACGATTTTAGCCGCTGGGGTTTTGAAATGGTAGAACTTAAATTTCCATAATTGGTTCGGTAAAGAGTAATTATCTGCTTGTCTACTTTCTGAGGTTCTGTAGTGTCGGATGTTGAATGCAGCCGTACCCTGGTTCTTGGCGAGCGGTTAAATTGATCCAGCTTGAAATAGAAATCAAATGTTGTATCTTTACTTGCTTCTGCCATCGGTTTGATATCCAGCTTAATGGAAAAGGTCTGTTCTTCATACGGATAGAATCGCCCTTCAATAGCTTGATTCAGTTCGAGGCTGGCTACGAGCAATTCCCGGTTGTTTTTTCTGTCTCTGGCGTACAAGTTTCCTTTTAGCGGTTGCGAAGCTTTGGGAATCCACACCGTTCCAGTCAGCTGCCAATAATTTTCCTGCTTCTCAATGTTTTTTACAATGACCTTGGGTTTATTGAATCTCGTGACATCGTATTCTGCATCGCTTCCCTGAAAGACAAAACGGCCATTTTCCTGCTTCACAATTGGCGACTTTTCAGTATTCGTGAGCAGTTGAGAGATTCCCATTAGGTCCTTGTCTTTCTCGGTCATCAGCAATTGGTACAGCAACTTTTCTTTATCGGGTAATTTTGAGGCAATAGCGGATGGAATATTGCTCAGATAAGACAACACCAGATCTTTCCACTGATTCCTCTCCTGTTCGATAATAAGAGAAAATTTAAGCACATGCAGGCGCATGACGTCCAATAAGCCTTTGAGATCATGCTCCTCAATAATTTGTTGCGACCTGTTTGTCGCAATTAGCCACTGACGATTTTCAGTCAAGGCTTCAAGCCGGTGCGCCGTGTTTTCAAGTTTCATTTGCTGTTGGGTTATAGACGGCTTAAGTTCTCCCTCGCGGATGCGCCATTTATAGACGACTTCATCAATGACTTGAATTTTTTTGGCCAGAACGGCTGCCTTCAATGTTACAGACAAGTCTTCATAATACTTCCCTTCTATGAACCTGATCCCGTTATCGGTGAGCAACTCCCTTTTCCACAGTTTGTTGCAAGCAATGCTGTCTTGGAGGAGTTCCGGGTTTTCCTGCAGCGTCGTTAACTTTTTCTCCTGGTACAAACCAAATTCCATGTGGCGGGGAGGTGCATATTGCCGCTCTTTGTCGAAGCGGATCACTTTGCCTACCGCATAATCAGCTCCGCTTTCCTCTGCTGCTTCTACCAGCGAACGGATGGCTTTTGGAGGAATGATGTCATCCGAATCTAAAAAGAAAATATAGCTGCCGCTGCTCAAGGAGATGCCGCGATTACGCGTGTATCCCAAGCCGTGATTGTCCTGTGAGTAGACCCGAAAACGCTTGTCATTTTGGGCATATCGCTGAAGTGTCTCTTCACTTAAGTCAGTTGACCCATCATTGATTGCCACCACTTCAAGATTTTTATAGGACTGCATGGCAACTGATTCCAAACAAGCTTCTAAATACGGAATTGCGTTATACACAGGAATGACGATAGAAACGAGAATTGCCATACTCTTCCCCCTTTATCTTTGTCCAAACACGCTCTCAATTACTTTAGCGGAGGCTTTTCCATCCTCCAAGCTTCCGAACTCCTCAACAAATTGATCCAAAGCTTCCCGGTATTCAGCGAGTCTTTCAGGATGGGTTACAAAGTTGAGCAATTCATCCATCGTTTCACAGACAGGTCCAGGTGCCTTGTCAGCAAAGTCGAAGTACATGCCACGCCGAGTAATATACTCTTCCAAATCGTAGCAATAAAGCAAAATCGGCCGCTTCAGCAGCGCATAATCGAACATGACAGATGAGTAATCCGTGATTAGCATATCCGCCACTAGATAGAGTTCTTGAATGTCTTGATAATTCGAAGCATCTATAATGTTCGGAGGCAGCTCAAATTGGGAAATCTTATCGGACAATAAGTAATGGAGCCGAAGGACAAGCACAGTATCCTCTTCGATTTCTTTACTTAAAATCTGCACGTCATCCAGCACACGCTGGAATGAATTTGGATCCCAATCCCTAAATGTCGGCGCGAATAAGATAACCTGCTTTTCAGAAGATATGCCCAGGCGCATACGCGCCTTTTCCATAATTTCCAGCGGTTGGCTGATCAGCAAATCGTTTCTCGGATAACCTGTCTCCAGAATCTCACCGCCGTACCTGAAGCCCCTTTTCAGCACTTTGCTGGTGTATCGATTAGGAGAAACCAAGTAATCCCATACATCGGTTTGCTTCTTTAACCTGGCAAGTTCCTGGTTAGTTGGCAGCTTCTTCTGGTCATAACCCATTCTTTTCAGCGGGGTGCCATGCCAGGTTTGCACATAAACTTGCTGTTCTTTCTTCTCTGCAAGGTGGGCCATCCCTTGATTATCTACCCAAAACTTTGCACGATTGAGGTAATAAAGGTGTTTCAGGCTGTTTCTCTTTACCTTTATGGCTGGACCTGGCAAATCCACAGTTTCAGGATCCTGGAATGACCAAATGTATTTAAAGTTGCGGTCTGTTTTCACTAAATGTTCATAGATGTATTTAGGGCTGTCGCTGTATTGTTTGCCCATATGACTTTCAAACAAAACCCACTTGGAGCGGACCGGCAATTTGGGAATCCAGCGCTTCGCCCATTTTTGGAAAGCAGACTCCTTGGACTGTGGTTTTTTGGCAGACTGCGCCGCTCTTCTTTGCTTTAGCCTCCATTTGACCTGATCGACGTTTTTTACTGGCTGGACCCGTATGGAGAAGGAATTCTTTTGATTGATGTAAATACTTTTTGATAAGTTGCCAACCTTCACCTCGATATTCGGCAGCTCGGCGATTTCAGACTTCTTGACCAATACTTTGTGAAGATTGCCCATATGATTTACATATAAGGAAAGATAGTAATTGCCTTCCGTCATGTTTTCTACATGAAAGCTGATTGTTCCATCATCTGTTTTTTCTGAGACGAGCGTTGCTCCTGTCTGCCTGTTCCGCAGCATCCAAAAAGAAGTAATGCTGTCATCATCAATTGAATTGATGTTGACATCCGCTTTAAATGAAAATCTTTTTTCATCCAAATGAATGGTTGAAATACGATAACTAATCAGAGGACCTTGCATTTTCAAGAATTTTTGATGGTGAGCATCTGCTAAGGAAGCACTGAAATAATACTGGCTTCCGACTGTATGGATTCGGTTGTTCACCGTTTCGTGCCCATTGATATAAGCAATATAATCATCAAAGGCGGCACGGTCCCCTATATACAGTAAGTAATAGAGAATCCGATCTTTCTCAGCCAGGTTCAAAAACGCATACTCGTCCATTGTTTCGTGCAGGTAATCATAAATCAGTGTATGGAACTTTTCTTTGTATGCCTCATCAAACAGAAGATAATCATTGGTATAAAGTTTTAGATCGTGGCGAAGAAATTTATTGTTCTTTTCTTTTTGATAAAGCCCGGCTCCGCTTTCTCTCAAAAATTGATCGAAATAACGATGTGCAATGATCCGATTCTGAAAGTTTTCAAACTCAAAGCGCCGATTGGTGATCGATTTTACATCGCTGTTTTCCACTACCCGCCAATAGTAGATCGGCGCTGGGATAATACTGAAAGATTCAGCAAGAAAATAGGCTTTTCCTGTGAAAACGATATCTTCATAATGGATGCCTTCGGGGAACCGCAGCTGGTGAGTATCAAGAAACGATCGCTTGTATATTTTATTGACAGATAAGCTGTCGAACAACATCCCCATAAATTCCCGGATATTCAAATCGGTGCGTTCAATCGAATACAATTGCTTGTGGTACCATATTTCGTAATTATTCGTGCGAATCACTTGGCCCGCCACAAAATCCGAATCGGTACGATCCATCGCTTCCACCATTTTTTCACAGGCCGTCACGGTGTACCAATCGTCTCCATCAAGAAACATCAAGTATTCACCGGTCGAATTGGCAATCCCGGTGTTGCGCGGTGTGCTGCAGCCCCCGCTGTTTTCTGGAAGATGAATAGCTTTAAAATTGGGTTTCCCTTCCACAAAGCGGTCAATCAATTCCCCTGTTTGGTCGCTTGAAAAATCATTGACAACGACAACTTCCAAATCGGCATAAGTCTGTTCCTGCAATGACTGCAATGCTTCTTCTATGTACAATTCGTTGTTGAAGGCAATGACGACTACAGAGAGTTTCGGCTGCTGCTGCATATTCTTATGATTGGCCATCTCGTTGCCCTCCCAACTCTTTAAAAAGTTCATACCATTGCTGTTTGATGACTTTCTTATCAAATTTCAGGCTGTTTTCATAAGCCTTCCTGCTATAGGAAAAAAACAGCTCTGGATTGTCGGCTAGACGTTTTATATGCCGTCCAATCAAATGGACATCTCCGACAGGTGCAATTAGGCTATCTTCGTACTCCGTTAAGATTTCACGGATACCTGGAGCACAATCTGTGGAGACACATGGCAATCCGCATGACTGCGCTTCTATCAATGACATAGGAAGGCCTTCTGCTTTTGAAGAGAGGACAAAGAAACTGGCTTCTCTTAAAGAAGCCTCAATATCTTCAGTCTGTCCTTCAAGAAAAACCTTCTCTTCCAGATCGAATATACGAATGAGATTTTGAAGTGAACTTTCTGCAGGCCCTTCTCCATAAATGTGAAGCGTCCATCCTGGCAACGTATCTGCCACTGATGCAAAAGACTCGATTAACACATCAAAGCCTTTTCCGGCCACCAGCCTTCCGGAGGAAACGATTTTTTTATGCTGATACAAGGTCTCTGGAGGGGTTAAATGACGGAAAGGTGAGGGGTTGTACATGACTCCTGTATTCGTAAATCCAGCCTCTATAAAATGCTCCTCATCTTTTTGTGTTAGAAGAAGAAACTTCGAAACTTGGCGATAATGGCTCAGTATCCGTTTGTAGCGCTGAGAACTTTTAGCTGCTGCTACACTTTCATGGCTTTGACCAATGAATTTGATGTTTTTTTTATAAAGGACCGGCAGCATCCACTGCATGCCATAAACTTGAATCGCAATAACAAACACTTCTTCATCTCCGAAATTCTCAAAAAACTTTTTTACCTGATTACGCTGCTTCTGCAGACGGTAACGGCGCTTCAGTTCTTTTGAAACTTTCATCAACCGCCACTGCTTCAAGTTCGACGAAAGCTCGATTGGTCCAGAAGGACGGTAATTGTCTTTATGGATGAGCGTCACCGGAACATCTTCCGAAA
>JASLAI010000348.1 GCA_030147225.1 Planococcus sp. (in: firmicutes)
TGTTTCCAGCTGTTCTTTCGTGCTGTCTTTAGCGATGGTCAGCTTTGTTTTTACTTTACCGTTCACTTGGACTACGACCTCGACTTCATCATCGACCATTTTCGACTCGTCGTATTGCGGCCAGTTTTCATATGAAACGGAACCTTCATGACCCAACTTCTCCCATAGCTCTTCTGCTACGTGAGGCGCAATTGGCGACAGCAATTTAACAAAACCTTCAACATATTCTTTCGGAATCGCATCGACTTTATAGCCTTCATTGATAAAGACCATCATTTGCGAAATGGCCGTATTGAAACGCAGTCCTTCAAAGTCTTCCGTCACTTTTTTGACTGTCTGGTGATAAACTTTGTCCAGTTTGCCATCGTTGCCATCCGTAACTTTCGTACTCAATTGCTCTTCGTCCATCAACAGGCGCCACACCCGGTCAAGGAATCGGCGTGAACCGTCCAGGCCATTTGTCGACCAGGCAATCGATGCTTCAAGAGGGCCCATAAACATTTCGTACATGCGCAATGTGTCCGCTCCGTGGCTTTCGATGATTTGGTCTGGATTGACGACATTGCCTTTTGATTTAGACATCTTTTCATTGCCTTCTCCAAGAATCATGCCTTGGTTGAACAATTTCTGGAAAGGTTCTTTTGTGGAAACCACCCCGATATCGTAAAGCACTTTATGCCAGAAACGCGCATACAATAAATGAAGTACAGCATGTTCTGCTCCGCCAATATAAACATCAACCGGCAGCCAGCGTTTCAATAGTTCCGGATCTGCCAGCATTTCATCGTTGTTTGGATCGATAAAGCGCAAATAATACCAGCAGCTTCCTGCCCATTGCGGCATCGTATTGGTTTCGCGGCGTCCTTTCATGCCGGTTTCGGGGTGAACCACATTGACCCATTCGTCGATATTGGCAAGTGGTGATTCACCAGTGCCGCTTGGCTTGATATCTGTCGTCACGGGAAGCATCAACGGCAAGTCTGTTTCTTCGACCGGTGTCATGGTACCGTCTTCCCAGTGGATGATTGGAATCGGCTCGCCCCAATAACGCTGACGGCTAAACAGCCAATCGCGCAAGCGGTAAGTGATTTTCTTTTCTCCAACTTGTTTTTCAACAAGCCAATTGATGGCTTTTTCAATCGCTTCTCTTTTATTCAAGCCATTCAGGAAATCGGAGTTGATCAATTCGCCGTCGCCTGCATAAGCTTCCTCTTCAATATTGCCGCCTGAAACAACTTCAACGATCGGCAAATCGAATTGCTTAGCGAATTCGTAATCACGTTCGTCATGAGCCGGAACTGCCATGATTGCACCTGTTCCGTAAGTTGCCAGCACATAATCAGCAATCCAGATCGGCATTTTTTCGCCGCTGGCCGGATTTGTTGCATAAGCGCCTGTGAAGACACCGGACTTGTCTTTCGCCAAATCCGTGCGCTCCAAATCACTTTTTGTCTTGACGTCATCGATGTATTTTTCGACAGCTTGTTTTTGGTCGGCTGTGGTGATGGCCGCTACCAATTTGTGTTCTGGAGCCAATACGGCATAAGTTGCACCAAAAATTGTATCCGGACGTGTTGTAAATGCGCGGAAAGAATGCGTAGTATCGGCTACCTGAAATTCCAGTTCTGCTCCTTCGGATTTGCCGATCCAGTTGCGCTGCATGTCTTTTAGGCTTTCCGGCCAGTCCAGTTCATCCAAGTCTTCAAGCAAACGATCTGCATACTCGGTGATGCGCAGCACCCACTGGCGCATCGGACGACGTTCGACCGGATGGCCTCCACGCTCTGATTTGCCATCGATCACTTCTTCGTTTGCCAGAACCGTACCAAGCGCCGGACACCAGTTAACGGCCACTTCATCTACATAAGCAAGGCCTTTATTGTACAATTGGATAAAAATCCATTGCGTCCACTTGTAATAAGCAGGATCCGTCGTATTGATTTCGCGGTCCCAGTCATAGGAAAATCCAAGTTCCTGGATCTGGCGCTTGAATGTCTCAATATTTTTGGCAGTGAATTCTGCCGGATCGTTTCCGGTATCCAGCGCATACTGCTCTGCTGGCAGACCGAAAGCATCCCACCCCATCGGATGTAGAACGTTGTAACCCTGCATGCGTTTCACGCGGCTTAAGATATCTGTCGCTGTATAGCCTTCAGGATGTCCAACATGAAGTCCGGCGCCTGACGGATACGGGAACATATCCAATGCGTAGAATTTTGGCTTGGATGGATCGTCCACCATTTTGAATGTCTTATTGTCTTGCCAGAATTTCTGCCATTTTTTTTCAACTGTTTTGTGCTTGAATGTCATTTCCTGTTCCTCCTCAAAATAAAAACTCCCGTCCCTCATAAAATAAGGGACGGGAGTTTTCCCGCGGTACCACCCAAATTAGCGACTGCTCGCTCAACTTGACTCCTTAACGCGGAAAACGGTGTATCTTACTTGGTTTCACATACACTGACTCCAAGGCGAGTTCACTTGCGTGTTTTGCCGGCTTGCACCACCCGCCGGCTCTCTGTGAAAAACACACAAACTACTGATCCTCTTCGCTGTCATTGGCTATTGCCTTTATTTTAGACGAATCGCCGTTTTTTGGCAATAGCCTACGAGACTTTAACCTTATCTGTATTCAAAGGTGCATCCGTGGAATCGATTATATCCTGTACTGTAAAGCCTTCAAAGACCTCGGATAAAACCAGCCCCTCTTCAGTGACTTCAATTACAGCGCGTTCGGTAATGATTTTGTTGACTACAGCTTTGCCGGTCAATGGCAACTCGCATTGCTTCTTGATCTTGGCTGATCCGTCTTTCGACACATGATCCATGATGACAATGACTTTTTTTGCACCATGGACCAGATCCATCGCTCCGCCCATGCCTTTGATCATTTTGCCTGGAATCATCCAGTTGGCCAAATCGCCGTTTTCAGCTACTTCCATTCCCCCAAGAATTGCCACATCGATATGTCCGCCGCGAATCATCGCAAAAGATTCAGCACTGGTAAAGAAAGCAGAACCCGGAATCGTCGTGACCGTTTCTTTTCCGGCATTGATCAAGTCTGGATCCACTTGGTCTTCTGTTGGGTAAGGTCCAATTCCCAAAAGTCCATTTTCTGACTGAAGTACCACACTTTTATTGTCGGAAATGAAATTGGCTACCAGCGTCGGCATGCCAATTCCCAAATTGACGTAATCGCCGTCTTTGATTTCTTTTTCGGCCCGCTTTGCAATTCGTTCTCTGACTAATTGTTTATCCACGATTTTCTCCATCCCTTCCTAAACAGTGCGTGTCGTTAGACGTTCAATGCGTTTTTCCTGGTTTGCCTGAAGCAAGCCTTGAACATAAATACTTGGTGTCTGGACATGGTTCGGATCGATATCGCCGATCTCCACAATTTCCTCGACTTCTGCGATGGTCACTTTTCCTGCGGCCGCAGCTAAGGGATTGAAGTTCTGAGCAGTCTTGTTATACACAAGGTTGCCCATCTTATCAGCCCGGTGTGCCCGTACCAATGCGAAATCAGCTTTTAATGCGTGTTCAAGAACATATTCTTTACCATCGAATTCACGAATTTCCTTGCCTTCTGCAACCGTCGTACCAACACCTGCCGGAGTAAAGAAAGCGGGAATTCCCGCTCCGCCTGCACGCATCTTTTCAGCAAGCGTTCCTTGCGGAGTTAATTCCACTTCAATTTCGCCAGATAATACCTGGCGCTCGAATTCTTTGTTTTCACCTACATAAGAACCAATCATTTTTTTGATCTGTTTGTTTTTTAATAATAAACCAAGGCCCCATTCATCCACTCCGCAATTATTGGAGATAACGGTAAGATCGGTGACCCCTTTATCGACAAGAGCCAAGATCAGTTGTTCAGGTATTCCCACTAAACCAAAACCGCCCACCATAATCGTGTCGCCATCTTGGATCTGTTCAACTGCCTCTTTCGCAGAACTGTAAATCGGTTTCATCCCATTATGCCCCCTCTGCCTTATAAACGAAATTGTATTTAGTAAAACGCTTTCATACCAATTTAAACAAACAATTGCTTTAAACGCAATATTCATAAAATCTGTTTGACTCTGTTGCCAAGCATTGTTGGCTCTTTTGCCGGCGTGCTACAATACGGGGAAGAGGAGTTGTTTTAAAGTGAATACAGAGTTCCCTTTTTCATCTGATGGAAAACGCTATTATACATGGAACCGCCATCTGCGCGACCATTTCGGTTTTAAAGTTATGAAAATTGCATTGGATGCGGGTTTTGACTGCCCTAACCGTGACGGTACCGTTGCTCATGGCGGCTGCACATTCTGCAGTGTTGCCGGCTCCGGTGACTTTGCCGGTGACCGGGTAGATCCAATTCCATTGCAATTTGAAAAAATTAAAGAAAAAATGCACCGCAAGTGGAAAGATGGCAAATACATGGCCTATTTTCAGGCATACACCAATACACATGCACCCTTGCCGGTAATCAAAGAAAAATTCGAAGCCGCACTGCAGCAGGAAAATGTCATTGGCTTAAGCATTGCTACAAGACCTGACTGCCTGCCTGACGATGTTGTCGACTACCTTGCTGAACTGAACAACCGGACCTATCTCTGGGTAGAGCTTGGTCTTCAGACCGTCCATGAACGGACAGCTTTGCTCGTCAACCGCGCCCATGACTTCGAAGCATATGTTGAAGGCGTCACGAAGTTGCGTGACCGCGGCATACGGGTCTGTACCCATATCATCAACGGCTTGCCTTTGGAAGACCGGGACATGATGATGGCGACTGCCCGCGAAGTCGCCAAACTGGATGTACAAGGCATTAAAATCCACCTTTTGCATCTGTTAAAAGGCACACCGATGGTCAAGCAATACGAAAAAGGAATGGTCGACTTTCTGGAAAAGCAGGAATACATTAATCTGGTAGCCGATCAGCTTGAAGTGCTCCCTCCTGAAATGGTTGTCCAGCGCATCACCGGCGACGGCCCCATCGACTTAATGATTGGACCGATGTGGAGCGCCAACAAATGGGACGTCCTGAACGGCATCGACGCTGAACTGGAACGCCGTGGAAGCTGGCAGGGAAAATTAGTTGCGGGGAGTGTGACATCATGACCTTGCAACGGGTTTTGCCTTATACAAAGGCATTGCTTGAACAAGCTGTTTCTCCAGGTGACTGCGTGCTGGATGGCACTGCCGGAAATGGCCATGACACATACTTTCTCGCTGAATTGACTGGATCTTCCGGCAAAGTTTTTGCCTTTGATATCCAGGCAGAAGCGATTGATGCAACCAGCGAGCGGGTCAAAGAATTTCCCCATGTCAGACTTATTCACGACAGCCATGATAAGATTGAGAATTATGTTAAAGATCCTATTTCAGCAGCTGTTTTCAATTTAGGCTATTTACCGAAAGGCGACCATAGCATCATCACAAAAGCACGAAGCACCCTGGCTGCTCTTGAACAATGCCTGGAACTTTTGACAGTCAATGGGTTATTGCTGGTCGTCGTCTACAGTGGACACGAAGGCGGAAGCGAAGAACGTGATGCCGTCATGGAATTTGTTTCATCTCTTCCCCAAAAATCATTTGATGTTCTGAAATACGAATTCATTAACCAAAAGCATTCCCCGCCGTTTCTTTTGGCTGTGGAGAAAAAGCATAAAACGACTTAAGAAACTAATGTAAGCAAAACAAGCATCATTTTGTGATGATGCAAGGTTCCAGTGGGTGCTCCCCCTCCCGGAGAGCTTAGTTAGCTTTGTCCATTTCTATTCAATTAATTTGAACGGCACCTACAATTTAAAAACGATAGAGACAAATGTCTCCATCGTTTTTTTATGAGTAAACGCTTGATTATTCAGGAATCAAATTTAAATCCGGACGAAAGCTTCTTTGGTAGCTTGCCAGTTCTGCATCAGCTAAATCAGCATATGCTTCCGAAGCAGCTGCGGCTTCAACCGCTTCCTTTACGGATACTTCTTCATGCTGTTCTGTTTTTAAGGCTCTGTGTAAAGCGGAAGCTGCTTCTATCCTGTAAAGAATTGCTCCTTCCAAATACAATTTATAGTCATGTAAATGTTGAGCATACTTTGTGGAACTTTTGAATTCCATGTACCTTACTTGTTCAAGCAAAGAGCTATATTTCCGCTGAATACTTGTTAAATGGCCAATCAACAGCTTCCTGTCCAGCGCAGCAGATTCATTGCTTATGCTGCCCCAATGCTTCTGCCACACAGCGTTGAATTTACTGTTCAATTCGTTGATTTCCAAC
>JASLAI010000375.1 GCA_030147225.1 Planococcus sp. (in: firmicutes)
CGTACTTTTTGTCCCACAGAGTAATGGGCTATGGGGAGGTGCTGGTGAAGAGAGATAGGAAGATACGAGGCCATCGTATTCCGGAAAATTTCTCCTTTTAAATACTGCAGTGACCAAGGGGAATGAGCTATATCCACGCGGTAAATTTGCTCTCTAGGCTTTGTCCACAAACAATAACGCTCCGTCAGCCATTGTTCCATTCTATTGGATGCAACTGGTTCAAACAGCGGTCTATAGTTCATTTCAAAAGCTTCACGATATTGGTCAGACTCGATTTTTCGGCTAGTGAAATGGTACAGTCCTGCCTTTTCCGAATTACTCATGACAGCATGTCGATACGGCAGAAATCCACCAGAAGAGGCAACCGATACAGCAAGATGACTATCCGCATCTAAACTGAAGAAATATACTCCTTGTCTGTTTCCGTATTTCACATATGTCCTGACGTTCAGCTCCAAATAAGAATGTGTCCCGGGAACAGGCGGTAAAAATCGAAGCCGCGTCGCCTCTGCTTGAAAAAACACGATACCCAGCCATGCCTGACCGTCATACAGATCAATTTCAAGCTCTTCTGGCACAAATCGCCTCAGCCATTCTTCTTTGACTGGCCAGTGCAAAAAAACTACGTTTTTCCACTCCTGCTTCATGACCCAATTTCTTTTTGCCATCCTTTTCCCTTCTTTCATCCGAAAAGAATTTTTTCACCATAAAACAGAGGCCGCCCCTGAAAGTCATAGCTTATGACTTTCGGAACAGCCTCAAATCTTTTATTCTAATTTATCTTCCGGCAGTGTATTATGAGCTTCTGGCGGAGCAGGCTTCAGTTCCGGCTTAGTGCTGAACGGCTCAGGTTTGGCGAACTTGAATTCATGGCCATCCGGTGCAGGTTCATGCATCCATTTAAGCTCTTTGCTGCTCTCTGAGTTTGTATAAAGAGTATGGGCGTATTCTGTCGCTTCCCATTCAGGCGGAAGTGTTCCAGGCACAATCGGGCCTTCTTTCGCTTCCAGTTCTTTGATGGCAGCAAGCCATTGGTTCTGGTGCATCGTGTCACGTGCTATCAGGAATGAGAACAAATCCTTCACGCCTTTGTCATCTGTCATGCTATAAAGACGGGCTACCTGAAGACGTCCCTGTGATTCCGCATTGACGTTGGCACGAAAATCCGCTAATAAGTTTCCGCTAGCCACGATATATCCCGCGTTCCAAGGTACACCATTGCTGTCTTTTGGAGAAGCGCCCAATCCGTGGACGATGGCGTGCTGCGGGTTCATGCCGCCCATGATTGCTCCAACAATTGGATCACTTGCGGCTTTTTCCTGCTCATAGACAGGTGCCCCTTCAAGGAGTCTTGCCACCAGAGTTGCCAGCATTTCAATATGCCCCAACTCCTGCGTTCCTGTATCCATCAGCAAATCTCTGTATTTTTCGTTTCCTCTTGTGCTCCACCCTTGGAATAAGTATTGCATGGCAACTGACATTTCACCAAATTGCCCACCAATTAATTCTTGCACTTGTTTAGCGAATACCGGATCTGGAGAATCCGGTTTTACGTGATATTGAAGTTCTCCTGTGTGAAAAAACATACATATGACCTCCTAGTTAATTTTAGTTTTTATTTTTAGAGCCAATATGACCTTCGCTACCCGGCTTCGCATCTTCTGGATGCCCGCCGTCATAATCAGAGTCGTTACCGCCTGCATTAAAAGATTCGTTGGTTGATTGTTCCTGCTGTTTTTCCATATTCGTGTTTTCTGGAGCTAAGGTATCTTCTGGATGTCCGCCATCATAATCGGAGTTATTTTCCCCTGCGTTGAATGATGTGCTGTTTTCTGCTGAATCCTTGCCTGCATCTTGATTATTCTCTGAAGTCTGCTGTTTTTTTTCTTCTTTATCCATTCCCTCCACCCTCCTTTGGTTTCAGTATGACTCCGCATTATATTTCTACCCTGCCTTATTTTTTTAAAACCATATTCTGTATTTTTGAGCAGGCTTGTACGTTAGTAGTTAATGTTACAAATAAAAAAAGCCGGAAAATAAAGCTTTCCGGCTTTTCAAAAATTCTTATACTAATTTCAATTCTACATCAACATTGCCTCTTGTTGCTTTGGAATAAGGGCAGAATGCATGCGCTTTTTCTAAAAGGTCTTGGGCAGTTTCTTCATCCACGCCTTCCAAATGAGCATTTAGCGTAACCCCAATTTTATAGCCATCATCAGTTTCATCTTTTAGAAAATGTACATCGGCTCTGATGGAAGTGCTGGAAACTTCTGCTTTTTCTTTTTTAATGATTAAATTTAGAGCTCCTGCAAAACACGCGGAATAGCCTGCTGCAAATAATTGTTCAGGGTTTGTGCCTTCTCCTCCGGGACCGCCCAATTCTTTCGGTGAAACCAATTGAAGATCCAGTACATTGTCTTCGGAGAGGACTTTTCCTTCACGGCCACCAGTAGCTGTGACAGATGTTGTGAATAATGCTGACATTTTTCCAACCTCTTTCCTGATTTGTATTTGAGAACAGTTAAAACTTAACTCTTATTCCAATCTGGAGTCAACTGATATGGTTTTCATCTGTTGTTTTATGTGCAATAAAACTCAAGGCTCTTTCAATCGTCGAAAAAGTGATCAAGCGACTGTCACGATCTATGTCATTGGCAAATTGTTGTGCAGCTGCCGGGGAGATACCAGTCACATAGAGCTTGCTGCCCATAATTCGAAGCGCTTCATAAATTTGTGTAAACCAGTAGAGAGGTGATTTTTCATTCCAGGACAGTCCGGTAATATCGATGATGGCATGTTCGATGCGATGCTTCTGTACATATTCACAGATTTTCACTTTAAGCGTTTCAAAACGCTGCAGATTCATCGTACCTACTAATGCCACGGTAGCCACATTCTCCTGAACAGATAAAATAGGCAACATCAATTTTTCAATTTCATCTTCATTTGCCATAATGGCTTGTTGCTGAGAACGCTCCAATGTAATATCTGTTTGCGTACCAATGAAATACAGTTTTTCTCCTAAGCGAACTGGTTCGATGGCGAGCCGATTCCAGAACGGAGAACCATCCTTGCGGTAATTCTGCAAAGTCAAAATGACCTTTTCTTCATTTTCTATAGCCTTCTTCATCTTCTGTACATCTTCTTTTGACGTGCCAACCCCTTGCAGGAAACGGCAATTGCGTCCAATTACTTCTTCCTGTGTATATCCTGTCATTTCAATAAAAGTTTTGTTGGTATAAATGATTGGATTGTCATCTTGTGACGGATCGGTCACAATCGTGCCAACTTTACTGCCATCAAGCATAGCTTCAAGTAAGGTCACTTGGGTCTCTTGGGTTAACTCTTTCAAGCTGTTCACCTCGTCTTTCATTTCATTAACTAAATGTAGCATAATCTCGAACTCAATTCCAAGTTCTCCATAACTGCCACGTTTCAGGATTTCCTTACAGGGTAAATGAAGAAACAAGGACTTTTTAAAAGTAGGAGGAAGATACCATGGCAAAAGTATTGGCTGTACTATCAAGCGGATATGCAGATGAAGAAAACAACTATGTGACAGGCTGGTGGGCAGAAGAACTTTTCGCACCTGCATTAGAACTTGAGAAAGAAGGGCATACTGTGGGACTCGCATCTATTGATGGCGGCAAACCTGTTGTCGACCCGATAAGCTTAAGCGAAGATTATGATCCCAAGGGCATTTATAAAAAGCAATATGATTCTGGTATGGCGGATAAGACTACACCAATTGTTGACGTAAAGGCTAGCGAATATGACGCCATCATGATTGTCGGCGGACATGGCGCCATGTTTGATTTGGCACATAACGAAGATTTGCATGCGGTGATCAATATTGTCTATGAACTGGGTGGCATCGTTTCAGCTGTCTGCCACGGTCCAGCACCTTTGATTTATACCAAAACCAAAGAAGGACGCGGAATACTTGAAGGGCTGAAAGTGACCGGTTATCCGAATGACAAAGAACCGGAAGAAGTAGTAAATTTATTGCCATTTAGCCTTGAAGACGAATTAAAAAAAATTGCAAACTATCATGAAGAAAAAGATCAGGATGCCTATGTTGTCTGGGGAAGCAAGCAAGTGCTTACAGGCCGCGACCCGCAATCTTCAGAGCTTTTCGGACGTGAATTGGCTCAAAAGTTGACGCAGCGTGAATTGCAGGCTGAAGAAAAGTTCGTGGATTGAACCTTTACTATAAGGGGTAGAGACAACTAACAGCAAGTTTAAGGAGGCATTCAAATGAGCAATAACGAAAAAGAAGATTACATGAAAGAAACCGAAGAAGAGGCAAAGCGGCGCCCAAATGAAGATAAAGAAGGTATTCAGGAGCCACGAACTACTGGCTACAAACCTTTGCAGCTGGGTATCATTATTTTTGTTGTTCTGGTCCTCATTCTTGTCGGCTTTGGAATCGGAACAGATTGGTTCGGAGTTTTCAGCTAAGCTTTTCCTAAATGAATAAAATTAAAGTTCCATCAAAAAGGCTTCCCGATAGTCGGGAAGCCTTTTTTTGCTTGTATTTGTTGGCAAAGAGCGCCACTGCCGGGCTGTCTTATGACCGTCGAGGGCCCGCAGGATGCGGGTCAGCTAACCGTTGCGACAGGAAGTCGCGCTCTTAGGTCAGCTCCGCTTTTGGGCGATTCCGCTTTTCTTTATTGTCTAGACTTCAGCGCCCAGCTCTTCGGGTCACAAGCCACTCTGGCTGTGCGGCTGAAAACACGCCGCTTCACCAGATCGTCTTATGCCTGTCAGAGCTACACGGGCGCTTCCGCTTTTCTTTATCAAATACTTTCTGTTAGTTTAAGTTCGAAGCTTATGATTTCACCGTTTCTGTAGGCTTTCACTTTTAGTGTATCTCCGACTTCAGTTTCGTTGTAGAGGTATTGGCGCAGTTCCAGTACAGAGTTCACTGGTTTGCCGTCCAATTCAACGACGACATCGTATGGTTCCATTCCTGCTGCTGCCGCTCCTGAACCATCTACCACTGACTCAACCACGATGCCGTTCTCCACTTCTGCTGGCAATTTTAATTGTGAACTGCGGTATTCTGCTGGAACTTCAGCTAAATCCAGAATGCTGACCCCCATTGATGGGCGATCTACAGCACCTTCCGTTTCCAAATCGGAAATAATCGGAATCGCTGTATTGATCGGAATCGCTAAACCGATGCCTTCTACAGCATCCTGGGCAATTTTCATTGAATTGATGCCGATCAATTGTCCTTCGGCATTAATCAAGGCACCGCCGCTGTTTCCTGGGCTGATGGCAGCATCGGTTTGGAGAACCTCTGACTGCCAGTCTTCTGTACCGTCCTGATTCACATCAATCGGCACTAAACGCTCAGTTCCTGAAATGACACCTGTAGTCACCGAGCCAGAAAATTGAAGCCCTAAAGGATTTCCGATGGCTATAACCGGTTCACCTGCCTGCAGCACTGATGAATCTCCAAATTCCGCTACCGTTTTAATACTTTCAGCCGGAACTTTTAACACGGCCAAGTCTGTCCAGACATCCATGCCCAATACTTCTGCATCCAGTTCGGTTCCATCCGACAAGGTGACCATTACATCTTCTGCCCCTTCTACAACATGGTTATTGGTAACAATGTAAGCTATGTCTCCGTCTTTTTTATAAATGACTCCTGATCCAACGCCTGCTTCCTGCGACTCCGCATCTTCACTGGTTTGCGAAGCAAATGGATTTTGTTGGGCCACCTGTAGATTGGAAACACCCACTACTGCATCCGTGGTTTTTTCAACAACCTCTGTCACATCCGAAGTCACAACCGTAGAAGTCTGCAAGCCGCTGACTGCCTCAGTAGTCGAAGTTGCTTCAGGATTCCCTAAATCTGCATCCGTTACGCTTGGCAAGATGACCCCTACCAACAAAGCCCCAGCAATCACCCCCGTAAAACTGGAAGCAAAATATCCTTTTTTATTTCTTTTTGGTTCAGATGAATTATAGTAACCCATACTAACTTCCTCCTTTATTCTGCTAACTTATTGACAATCTCATATGACTTAGTTTTTTCTGCTAACCATTCTGCATACTTTGTATTCAGTGCTTCGTCAAATAAAGTTTCCTTGATCTGTTCTTTGCTGTCTTCCAAGTTTGCTTCAGCTGCATCTGTTTTTCCGGTGAGCTGGATGATATGAAAACCGTAATCCGTTTCTACTGGTTCACTGATTTCATCAACTGCCAAACTGAATGCGGCTTCCTCGAACTCCGGCGCCATTTCACCTGCACCAAATGCACCTAGAGCGCCGCCGCTCTCTGCATTTGCTGGGTCTGTAGAATATTCAGCTGCAAGTTCAGCAAAGTCCCCCCCATCATCCAGCTTCGCCTTAACTTCATCTGCCTCTTCCTGGGTCGCTACAAGGATATGGCTCGCTTCTACTTGCGAAGGTTGCTCGAACGCTTCTTTGTTTTCTTCAAAATAAGCGTTAATCTGCTCATCCGTTATTTCAATATCCGGACCGATTATCTTTTCAACCTTTAAATAGGTTTCCGTTTCCTCTTTCAGATCCGCTATGGACATCCCGCTTGCTGCAAGTGCTTGTTCCAGTGCTTCCGTTCCACCATAACTTTCTTCATAGACGTCCATTTCTGCTTCAAGCTCTTCCTTGGTGATCTTAACGTCAGCCTTATCTGCTTCCTGTTTAACCACTTCGTTGGAGATCATAGCGTCGAGTGTCGCTGCTCCAGAAGAAGCCACCATTTTTTCATATAGGGCATCCTTTGATATTTCAGCGTCCCCCACCGATGCCACTGTCTCATCTCCTGAAAATGCCACCAACATAAAAATAGCTGTAGCTGCGATTATTCCGATACCGATATACAAAAATTTTTTCATTTTTGTTTCCTCTTTTCCTAAGTCGATATACATACCTTAACAAGCAATTATGAATAAACTATGACCAGAGTTTTAACAAAAATAAAAACTTTCATGTATAAAAAAAGACTTGGGACTAGTTCTCCCAAGTCATTCTCTATGCGGCAGGCGGATAATAAATTTTGTACCTTTTCCTTTTTCGCTTTGTACATGAATTTCTCCATTGTGCAAGTTGACCAACTGTCT
>JASLAI010000015.1 GCA_030147225.1 Planococcus sp. (in: firmicutes)
ATTGCTTGAAACCAGTAACATCTCTAGCTCTTCCAACGTTTTTTTGTATTTTTCCTCAGTAGTGTATGTGATGATATGAGACTGCTGAATCGGAATGTTATTTTGGCGATGAGCTTTTAAAAACCCTTTCATCCGCTTAATCCCTTGTCTATCATCAGTCTTGAAACACCCCACAATATTCTTGTGACCAAGATTGATCAAATGTTCTGTCTGCAAAAGGCCGGCTTTCTCATCATCCATCACAATACTGACAGGTTCTAACTCGTCATAAAAAGCGTTAATCATTATATACGGAATATCAAGTTGTTCCAACTTCAGGTAATAAGAAATATTGGGATTTGAAGATCCACTTTTCGTCGGCTCGACAATTACCCCATCAAATTGCTGAGAAAGTATTTTTTCCAGAATTCCCTGTTCCATGTCATAGTTATTATTGGTGCTGAATATACTGACTTGGTAACCTGCTTCGCTGAGTACGGACTCTGCTCCCCGAATAATTGATGGAAAAATATAATCGGACAGATATGTGGTTACAATCGCAATGCTTTTCTGAGGACTAGTGAACTGATTGCTCTTATTGGGGCTTCTATCTGCACAAAACGTACCCGAACCCTGCTCTCGATAAAGCCAGCCCGCTGTCACTAAATCACCGATCGCCAGTCTAACCGTATGCCGGCTAACTCCAAACTCCTTCATTAACTCGCTTTCTGAACTGATTTTTTGGTTGGGAATATAAATTCCATCAAGTATGCGAGATTTGACCGCCCGCTTCACCCTGTTGTATTTAGTCGTCATTTGATCACCTCTTTTCGGTAAAGCATGTCTGTTTTATCTACATATTTGGATGTGTCAACCTCACGATGATTCCTCAGAAACTAAATAAATCATCATTTGATAGATAAAGACTTGCCGATGGTAAAACGGCAAGTCTTTATAAGCGATGTTCTTATTGCCAGAGGACCTGGCCTAATTTCAATTCATTTCTTAACTGTCTAACAGACGTATGCTGATCAATAATAATACATTCGATACCCGTCATGTTTGCAAATTCATATAGTTGGTCCGTTGTAACTTCAAGCGAGAAAACACTATGATGAGCACCACCAGCATAAATCCACGCTTCCGTCGCTTCGCTTAATGATGGCTCAGGTTTCCACAACACTTTTGCAACCGGTAAGTTAGGTGTTTCTTCTGTTGGCTGCTCAGCTTGAACTTCATTGATTACCAATCGGTATCTGCCTCTTAATTCCACTAATGAAACAACTACCGCTTTTCCTCCCTGTCCATCAAAGACTAGACGAGCAGGATCTTCTTTTCCGCCAATGCCAAGCGGGTGAACAACAATCTTTGGCTTTGTTGCAGAGATTGTCGGACAAATTTCAAGCATATGAGAACCTAATATCATTTCATTTCCTGGCTCCAAATGATATGTATAGTCCTCCATAAATGAAGTTTTTTCATTTCTTGAAATAACTTTCATCATACGCAGCAATGCCGCCGTCTTCCAGTCACCTTCACCAGCAAAGCCGTAGCCTTGTGCCATGAGGCGCTGTGCAGCCAAGCCCGGAAGCTGTTTCATGCCATGGAGATCTTCAAAATTCGTTGTAAAAGCATTGTAATTCCGCTCTGAGAGGAATTTCTTCAATCCCAATTCGATGCGTGCCTGTTCTAAGATAGAGTCCTTGACCGAGCCTGGTTCTGCAGCTTCAGCCGGCAGGTCATACAAACTTTCATACTCGCTATACAAATTGTTCAGTTCTTCCTCAGAGACTTTATTCATCTCTTCTACTAGATCACCAATTCCGTAATAATCCACTGTCCAACCGAACTTGATTTGCGCTTCCACTTTATTGCCATCGGTTACTGCCACATTTCTCATATTGTCACCGAAACGGGCCACTCTGATATTAAAGCCTTCTGTAACTGCTACAGAAGTGTTCATCCAGCCGCCAATCTCCTGAACCACTTCATCCTTTTCCCAGTGGCCAACGACTACTTTTCGGGCTATGTCCATTCTAGTAGCCATAAACCCGTATTCACGATCTCCATGCGCAGACTGATTCAAATTCATGAAATCCATATCAATTTCCTGCCATGGAATATCCCGGTTAAACTGAGTACCGAAATGAAGCAATGGCTTTTGAAGCGAGGCTAGTCCTGAAATCCACATTTTAGCGGGAGAAAAAGTATGCATCCACGTAATAATTCCTGCACAATTTTCATCACTATTTGCTTCTAAAATGACTTTTCTGATATCGTTTGCATTTGTCAAAACGGATTTAAAAACTACTTTATATGGAATGTTGTCGTTTTTATCCAACCCTTCAGCAATAAGCTTTGAGTTACTTTCTACTTCATCAAGTGCTTCTTTGCCATATAGATGTTGACTCCCTGTTAAAAACCAAAATTCATACTCTTTTACTTCCAACATGTAACTTCCCCCTTATTTAAACTAATGCATTTTCCTGTTTGGCAATATAGCGAATGGCACGCAGTCTTTTCATCATATCGTTTTCACCGCGTCCAAAATAATCATGGAGGATAGAATACTCTTGATAAAGGCTTTCATAAACCACAACATTCTCTGGAATTGGTGTGATGTATTTGTCTTTTATTCTTGCCATTTTATTAGTTGCTTCAAGAATCGAGTCAAACCCGCCATTTGCTGAACCTGCAGCAAGCGCTCCAAACATTGCTGCTCCGAGAGCCGGTGTTTGGTATGAGTCGGCAATTTTAATCACTCGATTTGTAACATCAGCATAGATCTGCATCAATAACTGATTTTTATGTGGCAATCCGCCGCAGACATATAATTCATTCACTTCCAAGCCATTCTCTGTAAAAGCGTCGACAATCTTACGTGTACCGAATGCCGTTGCTTCAAGCAAAGCCCGATAAATCTCTTCAGGTTTTGTTTTTAAAGACATGCCTACAATAAGTCCGCTTAAATCTGTATCAACCAATACAGATCTGTTGCCGTTCCACCAGTCAAGCGCCAATAATCCTGTTTCACCAGGTGCATAAACTGCCGCTTTTTTCTCCAGCAATTGATGCTTGCTTAATCCTGCTTGAATCGCTTCGCTTTCAACGGAAGCGGAAACCGCATTATCTACAAACCAGGCAAAAAGATCACCCACTGCTGGCTGTCCTGCTTCATATCCGTACAAACCTGGAATGATGCCGTCTTCCACAACCCCGCACATGCCTTCTACTTCGACTTCCTTATTCCCTAAAAGCAAGGAACAAATAGAAGTTCCCATGGTCATCACTAATTTTCCTGGTTCCGTAACGCCCATCGCCGGAACAGACACATGCGCATCGACATTACCGACAGCTACTGCTATACCTGCTTTTAGTCCAGTAGCTTGTGCCATGGCTTCTGTAAGTTCTCCAGCTTTTGTACCAATCGGAACCACATCGCCCCGAAGTTTTGTTTCGACCAAGTTTTCTAAACGAGGATCCAGTGCTTTGAAAAAATCTTTACTCGGATAGCCGTCTTTTTTATGCCAAATCGACTTGTATCCTGCTGTACAGCTGTTGCGGATCAGGTTTCCAGTCAATTGTGAAGTCACCCAATCTGTTGCTTCTACAAAGCGATCGGTCTTGTCATAAATATCAGGAGCCTCGTTTAGAATCTGCCAGATTTTAGCAATCATCCATTCTGAAGATATTTTTCCGCCATAACGGGCAAGAAAAGCTTCTCCTCTTTGTTCAGCTATTTCATTTAATTGGTTTGCTTCTGCTTGCGCTGCATGATGCTTCCACAGTTTTACCCAACTGTGAGGATTGTTCTTCAAATCAGGATGATCAGACAAGGGCTCTCCTTCAGCGTCGATTGGCAGCATTGTACAAGCTGTAAAATCAATCCCGAGTCCAATAACTTGTTCAGCGTCTACTCCAGATTTTTTTAATACTTCAGGAATCGAATTCTTCAGTACTTCTATATAATCTTGTGGATGCTGCAACGCCCATTCATCTTCGAGTGGAATTCTTGTATCCGGTAATAACTTATCTATTACACCATGGCGGTAAGGCGTCACATGGTCAGCAATTTCCTTGCCATTTTCCAAAGAAACCAGAACAGCGCGACCAGATTCTGTACCGTAATCTACTCCAATTGCATAATTTTTATTCATCCTGTTAACCTCCTATTGTCGTTTGGCCATAATATGCTGCTGCGCCGTGCTTTCTTAAGTAATGCTTATCCAAAAGAACTTGATCCATGCTCGATACATCTGGATTCAATTGATAGGTCTGCAACGCCATTTTTGCCACTTCTTCCAGTACGACGGCGTTATGGACTGCTTCATCCGGATTTTTCCCCCATGAAAAAGGTGCGTGGCTATGTACAAAGACACTTGGAATCTCATTAGGGTTTACACCTTTGAACGTCTCGACGATTACTTTTCCAGTTTCAAGTTCATAAGCCCCGTTAATTTCCTCTTCAGACATTGCTCGAGTGCATGGGATAGTTCCGTAGAAATAATCTGCATGTGTAGTGCCAAGAGCGGGTAAACTTCTGCCTGACTGTGACTAGCTTGTAGAGCACGGTGCGTGAGTATGAACTACCCCGCCTATTTCCGGGAAATTCTGATACAAATAAAGATGCGTAGGAGTATCTGACGATGGCTTAAGATTTCCTTCCACTATATTTCCAGCTAAATCAACTACCACCATATCTTCCACTGTCATTTCTTCGTATGAGACCCCGCTCGGTTTAATAACC
>JASLAI010000016.1 GCA_030147225.1 Planococcus sp. (in: firmicutes)
TGAGTTGATGGAAGATGAGGTTAAGGAACTTTATCGCATGCAGTTTATTTCTCCTAAAGAATATGCATCAGCCATGTTGATTCTTCGTCAAAAAAAATCAGAGTATGACAAGAAATAAATTCGGCTAACGAAACTTCGGCCGTTTTGCTTCGTCTTGAATAAGGGCAATTGCTTCATTTATTTGGAATTTTCTCTTATACTAAACTATTATGAAGTAATTGACGAAATCATTCGAACGAAATGGGAGGATGTCCGCGGATGTTGAAAAAAGAATGGCCGAAACATTCAATACTGGCAATAGCCATCATAGCGACTTGGCTAAAAACATACATTGTTTATAAGACCAGTTTCTCAATCACTATTGAAAATGTGCTGCAAGAATTCATTTTGTTTATCAACCCGTTGAGTATGCTGTTATTTGTTTATGGCATTTCACTGTTCTTCAAGAGTGATAAAGCTAAGAACCGCTATATGGTATCTATAGCCGTAATTACCTCGATCATTCTTTATGGCAATGTTGCCTTCTACCGCTTTTTCAGTGATTTCATTACATTGCCGGTCTTGTTTCAAACACAAAATTTTGGCGATTTGGGATCTAGTGCGGCAGCCAGTGTATTCTGGACAGATCTCTTTTACTTCACAGACGTCCTGATTATTCTATTCGCAATCAAGTTTATTAAGGTAAAATCGAGTAAAGCAGTTTCCTCTTCAGTTCAGCGCAAAACATACTACGTTTTAGCACTTGCTGTTCTGTTCTTTAACCTTGGCCTTGCTGAAGCAGAGCGTCCGCAGTTGCTGACACGCAGTTTCGATCGTGAGATGCTGGTGAAAAACCTGGGCATGTACAATTATCACTTATACGATATTTACGTCCAATCCAAATCACAAGCGCAGCGTGCATTAGCGGATGGATCTGAATTGGTTGAGGCCAATAACTATGTGCGCGCCAACCAGATTGACCCTTCAGAAGAGATGAAGGGCATTGCAGAAGGCCGCAACTTAATCGTCGTAACCTTGGAATCATTGCAAAGCTTTGCAATCAATGGAGAAATGAATGGAGAAACCATAACGCCGTTCCTGAATTCGTTGACTGAAGACGAAGACACAATCTATTTCGAAAACTTCTATCATCAAACAGGATTGGGCAAAACCTCGGATTCAGAATTTTTGCTTGAGAATTCACTTTATCCTCTGGGTGGTGGTGCGGTATTCTTTACACATAGCGGGAATACCTACAACTCTATGGCCGAGCGTCTCAGTGAAAATGGCTACTCGACAAATGTCCAGCATGCCAATACGAAAAGCTTCTGGAATCGCGACATCATGTATGAGTCCATGAACATTGACGAATTCTATGACATTGAGAGTTTTGATATTGCGGAAGGTGAGGCAGTCAATTGGGGCATGAAGGATATTCCATTTATGGAGCAGTCGGTCGATCATATGACCGAAATGCAGCAGCCCTTCTACAGCCGGTTGTTGACATTGACTAATCACCATCCCTTTACATTGGATGAAGAGGATAAGTTGATCGGTGAATACGATTCGAATTCTGGAACAGTGAATCGTTATTTCCAAACATCCCGTTACTTGGATGAATCGGTAAAAGTTCTTTTTGAAGACCTGAAGGAGAAAGGACTTTATGAAAATTCGATTATCGTCATGTATGGAGATCATTATGGGATTTCCGAAAATCATAACGAAGCGATGACCCAATATCTAGGTGAAGAAGTGACGGATTTTACTTCTGCTGAACTGCAGAAAGTACCGTTCTTTGTCCATATACCAGGATATGGAGAAGGCTATGTTGATGATGAAGTAGGCGGACAAGTTGATATGCGTCCGACTATCATGAATTTGATGGGAATAGATACGTCAAAAGATATTCAGTTTGGCGGCGATCTGTTCTCTGAAGAACATGAGGAATTCGTGGTCTTCCGCGACGGGCGTTTTGTCACCGATGAAGTGGTTTATGCAGGTAATGTTTGCTATGACAAGGAAACCGGTGAACCGACCGAGCAAGAGTTATGTCAGCCATATATCGAACAGGCATTTACAGAACTTGAGTATTCCGAATCGATTATCAATGGCGACCTCTTGCGTTTTTATAATGAAGAAGATGGACAATTCACCACAATTCCTGAAGAAGTACTAGAACAATAGAAAGAGAGGGCGCCGAGCGCCCTCTCTTTTTTCATGCATGAAAAAAGCTGATGCGTTTGATGGCATCAGCTTTCTTTGATTAATGTAGTGCTGGTGGATAACCTTGTGTGATAAGTGTAGCAACCGTAAAGGCGCCGAAAATTACAAACGTTCCAAAGTTAAAAAGAAAACCGAGGACTTCTTTGTTTTTTAGCGTTTGTACAGTGCCGATGGCTGCAAGAACTGCAGTAAGTCCAAAAATAACCATTAACATCCAACTCATCGATGACACTCCCTTCAACTTAAACAGCCAGTGCCGCTTTGTTCTCTTTATATTGTAAAGATATTCGACAGTTTTGTCGAGGATAAAAAGTGTCAGTATCATGACAGTCCTACAAAGTAGGGCATGTTATAATCGGAATGAGGTGAAGAAAATGCTGAAAATTGACCAATTGGAACTAGGGCCTGTTCAGACCAACTGCTACATTATTTCGGACGACCAGAAAGACTGCCTAATTTTCGATCCGGGTGAAGAAAGCGAAAAAATCAATGCATTAGTGAAAAAGAAAAATTTGAAGCCGATCGCTATCCTGCTGACGCATGCTCATTTCGATCATATCGGGGCAGTAGACGATATCCGCGAACGCTACTCGATTCCGGTGTACCTGCATCAACTGGAAAAGGATTGGCTCAGCCGGCCAAATTTAAATGGATCAGGAAAATATGCAGCTTTGCCGGATTACCGGATCAAAGAAGCAGATGTTCTGCTGACGGATGAAAAGCATCTGCAAATTGGCTCTTTCAAGATGGACATTTTGCATACGCCTGGACATTCGCCCGGAAGTGTCAGTTTCTCATTCGGCAATGAAGGGTTCGCCATTGTTGGAGATACGCTTTTCCGAGGGAGCATCGGCCGTACGGATCTGATTGACGGCTCCGAGAAAAAGTTGCTGCAATCCATCCAGGAGTCGTTGTTGACGCTTCCTGAACACATGATCCTTTATCCTGGCCACGGACCGGAAACGACCCCAGAGCAGGAAATGAACAGCAATC
>JASLAI010000045.1 GCA_030147225.1 Planococcus sp. (in: firmicutes)
GTTGCTTCAACGCCTGAACTACGGCTTTCAGATCGATTTTTTCAAAATGGCCGAAACTGGTTGTTTTTCCTCCGGAGTCGCCATGGCGTCGATGATCATAAACGACTGAATTAAAACCCATCCGCTCGAACATCCGCGCATACTTGAAGGAGTTGACTTTGGTCTCAGTGACACCGTGGCAGATGATCACATACCGATTGGTGTCGTGAGGTTCAAGGAAAATAGCTTTGATCGGGTAGCCATTTTCGGATTCGATCCACTGTTCACTTTTTGGTACATTGGCGTACCATACTTCATCATAGCGTTTTGCGGTGGTCTCCCTTTCTAAAATCAGCTGTTCATCTTTTTTCTTTACGTACATCAGCCGATTGCTGGCTATAAATCCCGCGACCGTAGCTGATGCTGTTAGGATGCTTGAAATAATAGCGGACGTCCATATCAATCTTTTCTTCATGGCTTCAACCCCTTAAGCCTTGTTTTTGTGTAATGTGTACATGCCGGTAGCAACCGGATTTGTGATATGCGGTTCAATTTTTTCAATCGCCTGGCAAAGGAGATCTAAATCGATTCCTGTCTGAATATCCATTTGGTGAAGCATATTGACGACATCTTCGGTTGCTACGTTTCCAGTAGCGCCAGGAGCAAACGGACAGCCTCCAAGACCGCCTGCAGAAGCGTCAAAGCGAGTCACACCTGCCTGCAGCGCTGCTGTAATATTGGCTAATGCCATTCGGCGGGTATCATGAAAATGTGCAGTCATTAATACCTCTGGAAACGCTTTAATTAACTGGCTGAATAAATCGTAGCTTTCTTTCGGATTCGCCATGCCAATTGTATCGGCTACACTCAACTCGTCAACTCCCCAGTCGACAAACTGACGGCAAAGCTCTAAAGTCGCTTTTGGTGATACTGCACCTTCAAATGGGCAATAAAAAGCGGTGGAGATGCAAGCGCGTACGAAAACGCCTTGTTCTTTCAAATCAAAGATTAGGGGCTTCAGAGCATCCATGCTCTCCTCGGTGGTCTTGTTGATATTTTTCTTATTAAAGGTATTGGAAACACCAACAAAGACCGCAAGCGACTGCGCCCCAGATTCAAGGGCGGCTTGAATGCCGCGCTCATTCGGTGTCAGGACAAACTGCCGGCCGGATTTATAGGCGGAAGCGACTATTTCTTTGGCATCAGCCATTTGAGGCACCCATTTTGGTGACACGAACGAAGTTAATTCCATTTCCTGTATTCCCGCTTTTTGTAAAGCTGCTATAAATTCAAGTTTGTTTTCTGTCTTAACAAGTTTCGCTTCATTTTGCAGGCCGTCCCGTGGCCCCACCTCGATTATCGTTGCATTGTTTGGTAAACTGAACATAGTATCCCCCCTGCTTTCCATTGTATATAGGGGAGGGATAAAAGAGCAACTAACAGACAATCACTCAAGGGGGAAAAGTACATGTCTCAAGAAATCGTAATTGTAAGCGCTGTCCGTACAGCGGTAGGTTCATTTCAAGGAGCATTAAAAGACGTGCCGGCAACACAATTAGGGGCAATCGTCATTAAAGAGGCGATTGAACGTGCGGGGATACAAGCAGATCAGGTGTCTGAAGTCATTATGGGGAATGTACTGCAGGCAGGTCTTGGTCAAAATCCAGCGCGCCAAGCTTCAATTCATGCAGGCCTTCCGGAAACTGTTCCAGCGATGACCATCAATAAAGTCTGCGGATCTGGATTAAAATCCATACAGCTGGCTTATCAGGCGATTTACGCTGGAGATGCGGACATTGTTGTAGCAGGAGGAATGGAAAATATGAGCCGGGCGCCTTATTTAATGGAAAATGCCCGCAGTGGGTTCCGTATGGGCGATCAAAAAGTTGTCGACAGTATGCTGGTCGATGGATTGATGTGTGCATTCAATGATTACCACATGGGTGTCACAGCGGAAAACTTATGTGACCGTTACGAAATTACCCGTGACGAACAGGATAAATTCGCTGCACGTTCACAAGCGCGTGCGACAGCAGCAGTCGATTCCGGCAGATTCAATGATGAAATCGTACCGGTGGAAATTCCTCAGCGCAAAGGCGATCCGATTCTCTTTAAAGCAGATGAGTACGTCAAGAGCGATTCAAATGAAGAACGGTTAGGAAAGCTGCGTCCAGCTTTCAAAAAAGAAGGCAGTGTAACTGCCGGTAATGCATCAGGCATCAATGATGGGGCAGCGGCAGTTGTGGTTATGTCGAAAGCAAAAGCGGACGAGCTGGGCCTTACACCGCTTGCAACGGTAGTGGCAAACGGCAGTGCAGGTGTTGATCCGTCTGTCATGGGCATTGGTCCTGTACAAGCAGTAAAAAATGCTTTGAAAAAAGCGGAGATGTCACTTGAAGATATTGAGTTGATTGAAGCGAATGAAGCATTTGCTGCCCAATCAATCGCGGTTGACCGCGAACTGAAATTCAATCATGATATACTTAATGTCAACGGCGGAGCAATTGCAATAGGCCATCCGATTGGTGCCAGCGGAACGCGCATTTTTGTCACTTTGCTGCATGAAATGATCAAACGGGATGCCAAGACGGGTCTGGCAACTTTGTGCATCGGCGGTGGACAGGGGATAGCAACAGTAATTAAACGTCCTTAAGGAGAGAAAATTTATGGCTAAAAGAAAAGAAGAGTCCAATAGCGTGCTGTCTGATGACATATTGGCAAAATTGAAAGAAACAAAAAAAGAACTGCTTAAAGAAGAGCAGAAGCTCGAAGAAGAAAAAGAAGCACAGCGCTTGTTTGAGCGCAAGGAACGCGAAAAGAACTTGTCATTTGCAGAATTGCTGGAGCGGCATGGAGATAAAGGCAATAAATTTTAATAGATGATGTGGATTCTGCATGGAACATCAATTTTTCAAAAGCTTTGTCTTAACCCCAAACAGCCAACTCAATTAAAAATGAGTTGGTTGTTTTTGTTTCGGAAAAAGAAACTGTGGCTGTTAAAACTCGTTGACTTTAGTTGCCCCATATCTCGTTTTTAATACCAGAGAGAGAATG